>NZ_AZRL01000008.1 GCF_002895525.1 Petrotoga olearia DSM 13574 | reverse complement strand
TTAAGATCCCCGAACGCATTTGCTTCGCAAATGAGAATGAGGATGTTACTTCTAAAGCATTATTAAAAAGCTTTTTGCTAAAAACGGCAAAAGCAAAGCAAATGAGTTTAGGAAAGTTATTCAAAAGCATTACGAAAAAGACCATTTTGCACAGATCAGCAAAAGGGCAAGCCCCCAAACCCCCAAGAACTTTATATAAGGAAATAATTAATAATCATAGTTTGGAAGTTCACCAAACGGGGAGACCCGCCAAACCCCCTAAACACCAAAAACAAAAAACATTAAGTATTAAATTCTGTGTTTGGGAAATCACCAAAGAGGGTGAGCCCTTAAACTTATTAAAAAGTTTCCAAAAACTTTATGATAAGAGGAGAAATTATGAAGAGAAATATAAAAAAAGAAGCAGAAAAGATCATACACATTTTCCCACGTACTAACTCTGAAACTGATCCTTATAAAGTTTTAGTTGAAACGGTGCTTTCTCAAAGAACAAAAGACGAAAATACTGAAAAAGCTTTTAAATCCCTTTTTTCTCGCTACAAAAATGTTTTTGAGATTTCTAAATTGAAACCTCAGGATCTATATGATTTAATCAAACCTGCAGGTATGTACAAACAAAAATCAGAAAGAATTATTAATATTTCTAAAATTTTAATTGAAAAATATGACGGAAAAGTGCCTGATGAATTGGAAGAGTTGATTAAACTTCCGGGCGTGGGAAGAAAAACAGCCAATATAGTTTTGTATGTTTCTTTTGGTAAAGCAGCACTTGCAGTTGACACTCACGTACATAGAATATCCAATAGACTCGGTTGGGTGAGCACAAAAACACCTGAAGAAACTGAAGTTCAATTAAAAAAAATTATACCGTCTGAATTATGGGGGCCTCTGAATGGTTCAATGGTGAATTTTGGGCAAAAGATTTGTAAACCAATTTCTCCAAAGTGCGCAGAATGTTTTTTAAATGAAGTCTGCCCTTCAAAAGGTCTGTATAAAAAAAACCGGTAAATACATACCGGCCTTTGTTTTACAACATCGCACTTTAAGGCATTATTATATTTCCTTTATTTTTACCTTTTTCGTTTTGATTTTTCGCAAGTCCCGCTCTTTCTAATTGGTTCAGCAGTTCTGGGGGTGCGATACTTATGTTACCCACAGCTTCTTCTTGCTCAAGTAACTGTCTCATTTTTTCCTGGTAGTCTGCCATTCTTTTCTTTAGACTATCTAAGTCATTATCAATCCATTGTATTATTCCTTTTGAGATTTCTTCGATCCTTTCATCACTTAAATCCATTTGATCTTCACTTAGTTCATTTAAAGCACTTAATTCTTCCTTTACAGATTCTTTCACCTTGTCTTCATCCAACAAGTCATTTTTTTTGATTAACCTTAAAGCAACATTTGTCCTAAATTTTAAATCTTCTAGAGAGATTTCTAAACTTTCCAATCGTACCATCAATGCTTGTAAAAGCTGGTCCAAAGAAACTTGCATTCGAATGCCTCCTTAAAATTTGACTTTCTTTTGTTAATTACACCATAATATCTTTCAATTAAAAAATTCTGATTTCAAATCCCTTGTCATTAATTTATAAATAGCTGTTTTCGGATCTACACCTTCATATAGTACTTGATAAATTTTGTTAGCTATGGGCATTTCAATTTCTTTTTCTTTTGCGTCGTTATACACAGCTTTAGCAGTGTAAACCCCTTCTGCAACCATCGCCATCTGCTCTAAAATTGTTTTTAAGCTCATACCTTTTGAAAGCATTTCTCCAACGTATCTATTTCTGCTATGTGAGCTAGTACAAGTTACAACAAGATCTCCAATCCCCGCTAATCCCATGAACGTTTCTTTATTTCCTCCATAATACGTTCCATACCTAATAATTTCAACCAAAGAACGGGTGATTAGAGCGGCTTTTGTGTTATCCCATTTTCCAAACCCATCTATTATACCCGCACCTATTGCATAGATATTTTTTATAGCACCGCTGATTTCTACTCCTATTAAGTCATTGTTAGTATACACCCTAAAAGTTTCATTGCTAAAAATTTCCTGTATATATTTGTTGACCTTACTGTCTCTACCGGCAGCAACAACTGACGTAGGCACCATTTCCGCTACTTCTTCTGCATGACTGGGACCACTTAGTGTACAGTAGTTAAACCCTGGAAGGTATTCCTCAAAAATTTTACTGGGTATTTTTTGACTAGTAATTTCCATCCCTTTTGATAGATTGACAAAAATAACATCTTTATTTTTAAGAGAATCTTTGTGAATTTTACTTAACACCTCGGATATATGCTGAACAGGGATAGCTATAATTACAATTTGTGCATTTTCTAAACTTTCGTTTATACTACCCTCAACCTTTATTTCTTTTGTAGGAAGTTTTACGTTGGACAAATACCGAGGATTAATTCCCTTTTTTATTTCTTGTAAGAGCTTTTTGTCTCTATCCCAAATTGTTACTTTTTGATGGTTACTAACCAAATGCTTCGCTATAGCGGTTCCCCAACTACCTGCTCCCAAAACCGTTATATGAGACATTAATTTTCTAGCTCCTTGGCAATTATATTTACCGCTTCTTTGACTGAAGGGGTTCGATAAGCTTTCGCTATATCATCTAATTTTACTAACCAACCTTCTTTTATTTTGATGACATTAACAAAGTAACTTTGAATATACCCCTTGTCTTCAGAAAAAACCTTCACTAAATATTCTGAACCATCTAATTTAGCATATATATCTTTTATAGTTATATTATGGTTTTCACTGGATTTTTTAAATCCAACAAGAGATTGTAGTTTATCAAAATCTAATCTCTTAATCTTTTCATGAGGCAAATCAAATTCCCCTTCTAATAATCTTTTTATATCTTTTTTGCATCTTTTTTGTGCGATTAATAAATACTTTTTCCTTCCTTCATTTTCCCACTTTTTTTCGTATCTCGTTTTGAATGGTAATTGCTGAACTTCGGATATATTTTTTACTTTAAAACATCCGTTGCTTAAAAATTTTTCTTTAACATCAGAAGCATACTCAAAAACGTCGGTTGTTAAAATCACTTCACCATCTACTTCTAATACCGACGATAATGTGTCTATAAAATTTTCGTCAAAAAGACGGTTTTTAGCATGCTTACTTTTAGGCCAAGGACACGGAAAATTAACTATTACTTTACTAATCGAATTATCAGAAAAAAACTCGCGTAGGGCGAATTTTGCATCTTCCAAGATTATTTGTATGTTATTTAAATTATTTTGAAAAATCTTCTTTTTTATTTTGTGACAAGAAGTTAGAGATGTTTCTAAGCCAACATAATTATAATTATTATTCTCTTTAGCTAAATTTACTAAAAATTCGCCACCACCAAATCCAATTTCAACTATTGACTTATTGCTGTTTCCAAAAATTTTATTCCATTCGATAGGATAACTTTTTAAGTCCTTTGTATTTATTTGATACATTTGTAAATAAGAATAAGAATTCAAAACTTTATTACCTCCAAAAAAGGGGGTTATAATCGATCAATTACTCATTTACCGAGGAACTCTCTGGTGCCATTTCGCCCAAATATTTTTTTATCTTTAGATGTAGTTTGGATTTTTTCCTTGCAGCATAATTTTTATGTACAGCGCCATGTGATTTTGCGGTGTCAATAATTTTAAAAGACTTACTTAATAGCTGCATCAATTCTTCCCTTTCAGCATTTTCTTGAATCTTCTTGTCTATTTCCTTAGAGATTTCCTTAATTCTTTTTTGATATCCTCGATTTTTTTGCCTTCTTTTTTCTGATTGTCTAACCCTTTTTTCTGCTGATTTTTTATTTGGCAATTTTTAAAATACCTCCTCAACTTTTGTTTTTTTTCTTTTGTTTTTTTTATTGCTTTTAGAAATTATAAAACTTTGTATTAGCGCTCATTCATTTTCCCTAGCCTGCCGAGAGGGAGGGGAAGGGCTTCGCCCTGTAACCCTTTTAAAATCGAAACCTTTTTTGAAAGTTATTTATTTCTAAAACCTTCTTTAGCGCCCATTCACCACATTGCCCCCTCCATAAGGAATAAAGGCCTGTGCGCCTTTTTACCCCGCAACCGTCTTCAGGATAAAAGAGTTAATATCTCTCTACTTTGCTTTTCAAGTGAATTACAATCCTAATGCTGCTTTCAATTCCTTAACTTTATCTAATCTTTCCCAAGGAAATTCTACATCTTTTCTTCCAAAATGCCCGTAAGAAGCAGTTTTTTTGTAAATAGGCTGTAATAGATCTAAGTTGTTAATTATTGCTGCAGGTCTAAAATCAAATATCTCGTTGACTACTTTATAAATTTTTTCTTCATCGACTTTCGCTGTACCTTTAGTGTCAATATTTATTGAAACAGGTTTTGCAACACCAATAGCGTAAGAAAGTTGAATTAAAACTTCATCTGCAGCACCACTTGCTACTAAATTTTTAGCTACATATCTTGCCATATAAGTAGCGGATCTATCAACTTTGGTAGGATCCTTTCCAGAAAAAGCTCCCCCACCATGTGGAGCCCAACCACCATATGTGTCAACGATTATCTTTCTTCCAGTGAGCCCTGTATCTGCTTGAGGCCCACCAATCACAAATCTTCCTGTAGGATTGATAAGAATTTTTGTGTTTTTTGTAAAAAGATTTTCAGGTATGACTGGAATTATTACATGCTCTTTTATTGTTTCTTCTAACTCCTGCCTTTTTATATCAGGCGAATGTTGAGTGGAGATAAGTACAGTCTCTATACCCACAGGTTTATTATTTTCATCGTATTCTATAGTTACTTGAGTTTTACCGTCGGGCCTTAAAAAATCCAATGTATCAGATTTTCGAACATCTGCCAATCTTTTTGCAAGTCTATGAGCTAAAAGAATAGGTAGAGGCATATAAGCATCCGTTTCATTTGTGGCATATCCAAACATAATGCCCTGATCTCCTGCCCCAATTTTTTCAAAAGGATCTTCTACTTGCTTTGATTTGAGTTCTAACGATCTGTCAACCCCTAAAGCTATGTCAGCTGATTGTTCTTCAATAGAAGTAATTACTGCACATGTTTCACCATCAAAACCAAATTTAGCTCTGTTATAACCTATATCTAGAATAGTATTTCTGACGAGTGTTGGAACGTCTATGTATGCAGTAGTTCTAACCTCACCTGTTACTATCACTAAGCCTCTTGTTACCAAAGTTTCTACTGCGCATCGAGCGTTTATCCTATTTTCTATGGGTTCTTTTTCTAATATAGAATCAAGTATTGTATCAGAAATTTGATCACAAATTTTATCTGGGTGACCTTCCGTTACACTTTCACTGGTAAAGAGCATTTTTTTCACAATTAAGCCTCCTTGCTTTCTTCGAATTTTTCACGAGATTTCAGGTTATCTTTAGAATTCCACGAGGTAAATTATACCAAAAAAATCAAATTCTACAAATGAATAAAAATCATAGATTGTTAATGTTTAAAAATAAAATTAACATTTCTTATGGTTTTATGAATTTCAATTTATAAACTTTTTCATTACCCCATATATCTTCTAAAACGATTTCTCCATTTAAAGTCGTAGAGGGGTTATAAGAAAATGCTGAAAAGTCATTGATAACTATTGGAGATAAATAGTCATCAGAGTACATTTTCAACCAATATATGGAAGATGTTGAACCATATCCAAATATAACATCAGCTTGGTATATTTCCGACTCTTTGATCTGACTAAAATCCAATTTATAAGTTAAATTACCGTTGATATACATAGAAACTTTTTTAGGAAGAATAGTGGAGTTGTCCCCTATTTTTTCTCGAACTCTAATGTCTATCCGTGGATAGTTACCTGTGTACTCTACAACGGTTTCTCCATTTTCTGTAATTTCAAAATATTTGTTATTGGATCTGATCCTTATTAATTCTAAAGACTTATTTCTTGATTCTTGATATTCCAAGAATTCAAGTGGATCATAAATGGTCAACTCTTCTCCAGATTCCTTTAAAACCTCAAAATGCAAGTGAGGAGCTATAGCTTCCCCCGTATCTCCTGAATAAGCTATGACTTCATTTAGCTTTATTGGAATTTCGCCTTTAGGAAAAACAATTTCGATCCTTTGATTCCCAAATTCGTTTTGAACTAATTGAGAATATTTAGTTATTTTATCGGAGAAAACACTTAAATGGGCATATCCACTAATTAAATCAGAGCTTTCATGGTATAAAAATACTGCATTGCCGTAAAGAGGATCGTTTAACCAAATCTTATAAAGAGAACCTTCAGCTGTAGCATAAACAGATTCTCCCTTTCTGTTAAAAGTAGAAAAGTCTACTCCTAAATGAAAATGTGAATTAGCTCCGGTATCTCTGTATTCGCCAAAAGATGCGGTTATGTATGAGTTTTTTATAGGCGGCTGAAATAGTTGAGAAATAGCAAAAATAGAAAATATTAGGATGTACAAAAATATCAAAAAAATTTTTTTCAAATTCCTTCCCTCCAAAGTTTATTTTGTGTTATTTTGTGAAAAATACAAGAAAACCACCCCTTCTTTCATGGGGCAGTTTTTTGTTTTCTCTTTCTACTCATCTTTAGACGCCTGTTCCTGAAAAAGTTTTATATATTTTGAAGGTACCATCATTTTTATGGCATGTTTATAAACCAGGGATTGTTCGCCATTTTTTTCCAATAAAACCGTATAATCATCAAAAGACCTCACCACTCCACTTGTTTGAAATCCCCCTTCTAAATAAATTTTTACTTCTATCTTGTTAATTCTCAAAATGTTCAAAAATCGGTCTTGCAAATTGAATTTTTCTGCCATATGATCACCCCTCGTATAAGAAAAGTTTAAATAAATTCACTTACTATTTGATCTGCTACATCTTCCTTATTTGTGTTACTCAAATTGATCCACTTCCCAGATTCAATCTTACGAAAGTATATAATCTGCCTTCTGGCATAATTACGAGTATTTACTTTTATTTGATGAATCATTTCATCAAAATCAATTTTTCCATATAAATATTTTATCACTTCTTTATAACCAATAGTGTTTAAAGCGTTAAGAGTGGTAGAATATCCTAGGGACAAGAGATTTCGTACCTCATCTATCAGGCCTTCATCTATCATTTGGTGGACTCTTTTATTTATCCTTTCATGTAATTCTTGCCTTTCCCTATCTAGTATGATTATATGATAATCAAAAGAATTGTTACTTTGCCTATTTTCTTTTACAATATCCCCCATTTTAATACCGGTTATAATATAAATCTCAATGGCTCTAATGATTCTTTTTAAATCGTTTGGATGAATTTTTAGAGCTCTTTGTGGATCCAAATCTACCAATATTTTTCTCAACACGCCAGGATTATTTTTTTCTAATTTTCTTAAATAAGTCCTTAAACCATAGTCGGATTTTACATTTAAAAACCCTTTCCTCAAAGCATCAAGGTATAGACCTGTTCCTCCAACTAAAATTGGTGTATTACCTCTTTTTAGAACTTCACTAATCTGTTTCTCTGCTATTTTTTTATAATCAAAAGCTGTAAAATGTGTACGTGGATCTATTGAACTAAATAAGTGATGTGGGACCATTTTTTTTGTTTCTTCATCAGGCACAGCGGTACCGATTATTAGATGACTATAAATTTGCCTAGAGTCCATACATATTATTTCACCATTAATTCTTTTGGCTATTTTAACGGATATCTCTGTTTTTCCAACAGCTGTAGGACCCGCTATAACTAAAACTTTGTTCACTTTTCAATCACTCCGAAAAATACTCCACTTTTTTTACTTCCAATTTTTTTATCGAAGTTGTACAAATCCCATACACTGTCATTAGAACGTGCTTTGATTACTACTTTTTTCTTGGCTATTTTGACCATCTTTTCTAAATCATCTTGTGTAATTTTATCGTATCGAGCAAATTCCCTCAAAGGATTGATAGAGCTTGATTTATACTGAGGATTTTCGAACATAGGATCACAATAAACGATGTCATAACTTTCTTCTTTTTGCTGGTTTAAAAAAATTTTAAAATCATAATTGATAACTTCAATCTTTTTTGAAGCTTCTTTCATCCAATTTTCTTTATAATCGTAGTTTGTAATATTTTCTACAACAACCGCATATATCGGAAAAGAAGCCTCTAAACCTACTACTTTTTCACAATAATGAGACAATAGTAAAGCATCACTTCCAAGTCCGAAGGTTAAATCAAGTATAATATCGTTTTTTTGTGGAGAAACAGCGTTTATTAAATGATCAATTCCATTCTTTAAATAATTGTTTAATCTTATTTTGGAAACAGAAGGATGGAAAAATAATTTTCCATCCTCCCATTGAAAGTTTAGCGATTGTTTCTTATCTATTACAAAATAAAAGTTTTCATTGTTCATTCGGAGCCTATTTCTTTCTATGTAAACACCACCGTATTTGTTGGCTAATTGTAATGCTTTTTCTATTTGTTTTTTATTTGGCTTATGGGAAGTTGTAAAGATCAATTTGTTGAAATTCTTCTCCATTAATTATAACTCCTTTTTCAGCTAACCGATTTTTTATATCCAATAATATTTGATTTCTCTTTAGGATTTCCTCATTCAGTTCTTTTTTTCTTTTTTCAATTTCATTGTACTGTTCTTTTAAACTGTAATACAAATCTATTTGTCTATATATCTGAAAAGATACGAATCCCAATATGAAAATTACAACGATTAACAATAAAAGTCGCAAAATAAAAGAAATATTTGGTTTTTTACGATCGAGAAATTGCCTTTTCTTACTTTTTTTTCTATCTAATTCAATAAATGGAATTGTACTCACTTCCTAAGTTGAATATGATGTTTAACCTTTCAACCCAGTTCTCGCGATACCTTCTATGAAATATCTTTGTAAAAATATAAACAAAATTACTATTGGAATCATAGTAAAGGTAGATGCTGCCATTAAAAGGTTATAGATCTCTCCCGCATCAGTTCTAAAATTTTGTAGTCCAACTGAAAGTGTTCTCATTTCAGGACTTTTGGTGACGATCAAAACCCATAAAAATGCATTCCAACTCCCTACAAATTTTAGCAGAGCACCTGTTAAAATTGCAGGTCTACTTAGAGGGACCATCACCGTCCATAAGAATCGCCAGCTTGAAGATCCGTCTATCTTAGCAGCATCCCATAACTCGTTAGGGACGGTCATAAACTGTTGTCTAATCAAAAATATGGCAAAAACACTAATTACCCAAGGAATAATCAATGCATAATAACTGTCTATCCAAGAAAATTTACTAATAGTTATATAATTGGGAACTAATAGAACCTCTCCGGGTATCATCATAGTTGCTAAAAAAACTACAAAAATAATGTCTTTTCCCCAAAAATTGAGTTTAGAAAATGCAAATGCAGCCATCGACGCGAATATTATTTCTAAAACCGTTGTTACTAGAGCAACAAAAACAGTATTTATATAGTATCGAGAAAACGGGGCAGCATTCCATGCATCCACATAATTTTGAAATATATTCCCTAATACCTGATTAAAAGAATATTCAACTTTTCCAGATGGCACATCATCAAGCAACCAAATTGATGGTACGTTTACTGTGTATAATTCAATATTTGAATTGTTTTTGTACAAAATCATATCAACAAATGACGGTGCGTTAACAATATTTACTATGGAGATCGTATCAAGAAAAAACTTATTGAATTCTGTTAATATTCTATCATATTCTTTTCTTTTTTCCAATATCCTAGAGAACTCTTCTTCTTTCCCTTGAACGTGTTCTATTAAAAAATTATAGTCCGATTGAGTCAGTATCTTCTGGGCTTGCTCAAAAGTAACCTGGTTCGTAGATAACGTTCTAATAATTTGCGTGTATTTTGAAAGGTTTCTAGAATCTTCTATTAATGAATTTCTTACATCATTTAAGAAATCGTTCTCAAGATATGAAACAACTTCTTGATTCAAATTATCTATATCTCTTTCGTTAACCAATGAAATCACAATTTGTTTAAATGACTCAGGAAATTCACTATCCTGTATTCCATTTATAATATTTTGATACTTTGTTTTTCTGGTAGGAACATCGAATATTATGTTCACATCTTCAACTTTAATACCTTGCTCCACACTATATTTTTCTTTAAAATACATATAGAAAGTTAAGGTGTTGATATCTTTCATAATAGGCTCGTAAATATTTTTTTGGATCAAAGTATTAGTGTTGGATAGTATGCCATCTTCAAAAGTTTGAATCTCAGATAAAAAATCAGCGAGTAAATTAATTATTTGTTCTACCTCATATTCTCTAATTATTCTTAACTCCGCTGGATAGGAAGATAGTTTTGAATTCAAATCGTTGACTTTCAATTTTATTGTTTCCAAATAATCAGAAAAAATTTCTTTATTTCTTGTAATATTTTCTATTTGACTTTCTGTCATATTCGGATTGATCCTAAAATATGGTAAAAGATTGATATTTCTTTCAAGGGTTATATCTATAAAATTTTGAACTTTGCTTATACTTTGCTGTATCCTTCTTATTGTGGTAGTTTGTTTAAAATAACCGTTCTCTTGGGAGAAAAGACCAAAATAAATACTTTCGAAGTTTTCAAGTGAATAATCTTCTACAGCAAATAAGCTCGATAAATCTTCTCTTAATTCAATATTTGAAATATAATCGTATATATCAGACATCATACCTTCTATACTTGTTTTCTGAGTGTAATCGATCTCGTTTAAAGAGAGTTGGACCCTTCCCCGACTTACAAAGTCCCCATCTATTTCATAGACCAATTTGTATGGGTCGTAACTTTCTTGGGTTGATAAGATTCTAAATTCAGATAAACTTAAGCCTGTTCTTGGAGAAGGCTTTGAGGGAGTTAATTTCAAATTTAAATCCCATTCATTCTGAAAATTTTTTGTTGTCCATGTTGGAGGCCACAAGTTGATTTCACTACTTGTTTTCAAAGAGGTCATTATCATCCAGGCAAAAGGCAAGAGCATAACAATTGCGCCTCCAGCTAACAGTATGTAAACTATCAAAGTCCAAAGGGTTTTCACAAACTTTGAATAATTCAAGTATAATTTCCTCCCTTAAGAATCGTAATATATTCTTCTTCTGCTACCTCTCATCTGAAGGATTGTAAACAATAGAATAATTCCAAAAAGCACGTAAGCAGCAGCACTAGCTCTTCCCATCCTTTGTTGAACATAGAACATATCAAACACGTAGTAAACCATGGTCATTCCACTGTTGTTGTAAGGTCCAGGCATACCTACATACAGAATAAAAATCTCATCAAAGACTTTAAATGCACCAATCATTGCAACTATGATTATAAAAAAAGTTGTTGGAGATAGTAAAGGTAAGGTAATGAACTGAAATTTTTGAAAGGGCGTAGCTCCATCCACTTCAGCTGCTTCATAGTAAGTTTTATCTATATTTTGTAAACCCGCCAAAAAGATTATTGCGTAATATCCTACCATCTTCCATATAGATATTATTGCAACGGTGGGTATCGTAAACTTCTGATCCTTCAACCAAGGAATTTTGGAGAAACCAATTTGAGTTAAAATATAGTTTAATAAACCATTGTCATTGAATATCCACTGCCATACTAAAGAAATTGCCACGACACTAGTAACAAATGGAATAAAATAAACGGTTCTAAAAACAGTTTTGCCATATAATTTTCTATTCAATAACAAGGCTATTAACAAGGAAAACAAAATAGTTATAGGCGTGGAAAGTAGAACATAATAAGTGGTATTCCATATCGCCTTGATGAACAACGACTGTTCTTTTGCCAAAGTCAAAAACCTAATAATTTCCGGTACTCCTAGCAAGTAAAAGGCTATCCATAATCCAATAAACAAAATTATACGAAGAAAAATCTTATTAGACATTTGATCCAAAAAGCGCAATGATAACAAAATAGTGTAAACAACTACAAGAACTAAAGCGCTTATTACATTCAGATACTGTATTGAATTAATAGTTAACAAAGAAATAATTCCCCATATACTCATGGAAATAACTAAATATTTTTGGTTAGGAGTCTTTACCTTTTTTAGGTCAAAGATTAAATGAATGATAAAAATAGCGGTCATGAATATTAGAAGTGTATTGAAAAATACTTCGTTGAAGGTTATATTCACAGGCCTATTTAATTTAAATAATTCTATATAATTTTGAAACCCAATGAATATCGGATTATCTTGATTTTGAAAATCCCACTTAAAAAAGCTCAGATAGAAGGAATAAAATATAGGCCAAAAAACAAATATTCCCAGAACTACAAAAGAAGGTAATAGGTACAAATAAGCTGAAATACTTTCTTTAACTTTCCTGTATTTAGCAGGTTTTAAATATACTTTTGATATCATTCGAATTAAAAGCAAGAAAAAAACAATCATTATAACATAGATGATGATGGCATATTCAGCTTTTAACAATATTTTCTTCCTCCTAAACGTTAATTAGTCTAATCTAGTTATACTTTTGGTATATTTCGAATAACCTTTTCAACGTTTGCTCAAAAGGGGCTTTTTCTTCTACCATCTGTCTTAAAAAATTATTTATATTTTCTATTTCTTCCAAAGCTATATCTACTTTTTTATTACTCCCTTTCTTATATGCACCAACTTCGATTAAATCCTTGGAATTAATATAGCTAGCGTAAATATCTTTAATAAACATAGCTGCCTTAAGGTGCTTTTCATCTACTACTTCTTTCATTAACCTACTTACACTGGAAAGGATATCTATCGGGGGATAATGTGAAGAATCTGCTAAACTTCTTGAAAGAACAATATGACCATCGACTATACTTCTTACTGCGTCACCAATTGGATCGTTCATATCATCGGCTTCAACCAATACTGTATAGATGGCAGTCATACTTCCTTTTTCGGAGTTACCAGCTCTTTCTAAAATTTTCGGCATATTTGCAAATACGCTCGGTGTATATCCTCTGGTTGTTGGTGGTTCACCTATGGAAAGTCCTATCTCTCTTTGAGCCATAGCCCATCTAGTAATCGAATCTACCATCAATAAAACATTGTAACCTAAATCTCTAAAATACTCTGAAATAGTGGTCGCTGTGTAAAGAGCTTTGACTCTTAGTAAAGCAGGTGAATCTGAAGTTGAAACTATCAAAACAGATTTTTTTAGTCCTTCCTCCCCTAGATCTTTTTCAATAAAATCTTTAACTTCTCTTCCTCTTTCTCCTATCAATCCAATAACGTTTATATCTGCTTCCGTGTTTCTGGCGATCATTCCCAACAAGGTACTTTTCCCTACCCCACTTCCTGCCATTATTCCAATTCTTTGACCTTTACCAAGAGTTAAAAAACCATCAATCGCCTTTACTCCTACAGATAAAGGTTCTTTAATACTGTTCCTTAAAAGAGGGTTTGGTGCGGAGCTATATATACTTTTACTCTCATAACTCTTTATTTTTGAACCATCCATTGATCTTCCTAAACCATCTAGCACATGCCCTAAAAGTTCTGAGCTAATTTTCACGTTGATTTTACTGTCTACTCTTTCTACCGGGGCCCCAACATAGATTCCACTGACATCCTCTAATGGCATTAGCAACACTCTATTATCTGAAAAACCAACGGTCTCAGCAAAAATCTTTGAGCCATCTTTCAATTTTATCCTACATAGGTCCCCTAAAGCTACATTGGGACCAATTGATTCAATTGTGACACCTATTATTCTACTAATTTTACCTTCCAACTCAAATAAAGGTCTGTTTTTTAATTTATCAGTAAAAATAACTAAAGAAGAGGAAAAACTATTTCTTTCCATTTAGAGCTTCCTCCAAGATGTTTAAAATGTCTTCAAGGAATGCCTGAGGAGTTAGATCGAAAATTCCTTGTTCTGTTTCCAAAACTATTTGGTTATCTTGTAAAGAAGGATCTTCTACTATGTAAAAAATGTCAGAAAAACTGTCTCTTATTAAATTCGCGTATTCTTTATTAAAAGAAGGACTTATTTTAATTTTGGAATTTTGTAACGAAGAAAGTTTTTTTTCAAAATTCTGAAAAATAATTTCTACCCACTGAGGGAAGTCAATCTTTTCTTTAAAATATCTTTCGACGACAGCCTTGATAGTGTTTTCACAGAAAATTAAACTTTGTTGTGACAACTCTTTAATATATATATCATATTCTTTTGAAATCCTTTGAATTTGAGTTTTAACCTTTTTAAGCTCATCTTCAAGGGCCTTCTTCTTACCTTCTACATATTTAATTTGTTCTTCTTTTATTTTTTTAGCTTCTAATTCAGCGCTTTCAATGATCTTTTGGCTTGTAATTTTAGCGTTTTCTATTATTTTTTCAGCTTCTTTTTCAGCATCTTTATCAATCTGATCTTTAAATTTATCCTTTTCTCTTTTACTTTCTTCATATTGTGTTTGCTCTATCTCTTCTACGGATAATTCAAAAACTTTATCTAAAACAACAAATTTATTATTTACAATTCTTTTATTCAATCAATTCTTCACCTGCCCCGCCACCACTTATAATAATCTCACCGGACTCTTCAAGTTTTCTGATTACGTTGATTATTCTTTGCTGTGCCTCATCTACATCCCTAACCCTAACTGGCCCCATAAAATCTAATTCTTCTTTTATAATCTGTGAAGCCCTTTTTGACATGTTTTTAAAAATGACATTTTTGACTTCTTCACTAGAACCTTTTAAAGCCATTGTTAAATCTTTACTATCTACCTCGCGAAGTATTCTTTGTATCGATCTATCATCCAACTTGACAATATCTTCAAAAACAAACATTCTTCTTCGAATTTCATCAGACAGTTTTGGATCTCTTTCTGAAAGCTTTTCAAATATATTATTGCTGATCGCCCTATCGATATTATTCATTATTTCTGCGGTAACATCTATCCCACCAACCTGAGAAAAAGTTTGAACGGTGAAAGCAGAAAGACGATCCTTTAGCCTGCTTTCTATCTCTTTTACGATATCTGGGTTAGCAGAATCCATAGTAGAAATTCTTTTTATCACGTCTAGTTGTAAAGATTCAGGCAGTTCAGAAATAATTTGAGAAGCTGCTTGGGGAGAAAGATAGCATAAGATCAGCGCAACCGTTTGTGGATGTTCATTTTGTAACACATTAACCATCTGCGACACATCCACTTTTCTTAAAAATTCAAAAGGTTTCACCTGCAAATTTGATACCAATCTGTCTATTATATCTATGGCTTTTTCTGGTCCAAAAGTTTTTTCCAGAAGATTTCTTGCATACTCAACACCACCTGTGTTGATGTAGTCTTTAGCCTTTACATATTCTCTAAATTCGTCTAAAACTGCCGTTTTTGTTTTTTCGTCAATTTTTTCCAAATTTGCAATTTCCAAAGTTAGCTGTTCTACTTCTTCTTCATCCAACTTTTTCAATATTTTACTTGCTCTTTCAGGCCCTAAAAGTACCAATAATATGGCAGATTTTTTTAAACCATCTAATTCTTTGATCTTTTCAGCCATTTAAAGCAACCCCTTTAAACATTTATCGAGTTTTAAGCCATGATTTAATGATATCTGCAACCTCATCCGGATTTTTTTCGGCCAAAGTTGTAATCTCTCTTAACCTCTCTTGCTCGGGTGTAACTTCTTCAACCTCTACCCCTCTTTCTTTCATCGCTTCTTCAACTCTTGATTCTAATTGTCGCTTTCTTTCTTCGACGAGTTGTGAAGCCTTTCTAACTCTGCGAGCTCTGTTAATAATTATAATAAGCATCATAATGAATGCGATCACAATTATTGCAATTACAATATTTGTAATTCTTTGTCTTCTAAGTTGTAGCTGATACTCAATATCTGCTCTCATCGCTTCCAAATCTCTATTGAACCGTATATCAACTAAAGAGATATTATTTTCAGGTGCACCAACAGCTGTTGCGACAGCTTTTGTGATTTGAGACCTCAATTCTTGATTATCGTCAACTTTACTGTTTTGAAAATCAATAAAAAGTGTTACGCTTTTATTGGATATTTCCCCGCTTTTATCCTCAATAGTCCTTTGATAAATCTCATTTACATCGTAGTTTGTTATAACATCAGAACTACTATAATAATTTCCTGTACTAGTAGGAGTTTGATAAGTATATGGGGGAATGTTGGAATCAACACCCGGTACTCCACCAGAAGGAGAAGAACTACTTTGTTCCGTCCTAGTCTGCTGGCTTAAAATTATTCCATTTTCATCTACAACCGGTTCGACCCTTCTTTGCTCTTCTTCTATTTTTTGCCAATTTAATTCTATTTCAGGAACCACAACAACATTTCCCAAGCCAAAGACTGATTGTAAACCGCTTTCTACTTTTTGCTTATAATATTTTTCAATTTCGGTTTTTAACTTAAATTTAGTATCAGCACTACTGATATCCTCTCCCAAGGCAACTTGAGCACTTAAATCGTTAGAAAAATTATCTACTACTTTTATGCTCTCTGGTTTCAACCCAGCTACAGCTCCAGCTACTAAATTAATTATCCCCTTAATTTGGTTTGGGGATACACTCATTCCAGGTTTCAATACCAACAACACAGAGGCTGAAGGCTTTGGACTTTCACCAACTTGGTAGTAAGTTCTTGGAGGAATAACCAAATGAACGCGAGCACTTTGTACCGATTGCATAGAAGCTATACTCCTAGATAATTCTCCTTCCAAAGCTATCTGATAGTTGACCTGCTTATCGTAACTGGTAGCTCCAAAACCTTGATTTTGAAGAAGTTCATAACCTTGAAGATTGTAACCCAATGAACCTTCACTAGCTAATTTCATTCTCAATTCTGATACATTCTGATTCGCAACGTAAATATTACCAAAATCATCTACTTTGTATTCTATACCCATTTCTTCCAACTTTGTTACAATATTACCCGCATTTGCTTGATCCAGTCCTCCGATAAAAAACTCATAATTTTTTCTTGAAAGCAATATTGAAAAGAATATTATCAACACAATTACAGAAATTAACAAAACTATATAGTTTCGTTTTTTCTTATTTTCTAAATTTTTCCACCAGTCTCTTATTTGTTGTAAATACTTTTCCATAGGAGTATCCCTTCCTGAGACCTTTTTTAAAAGGCTAATCTAAAACCTAAATTTATAGAACTTTCATATACTTCATACCCAACGAAAAGATCTAAGTTGTAGATTGAAAAATAACTGGAAAGTAGCAAATTGTCAGTATTTATTAATATTTTTGAGGTCCAATTATTCGTTAATTCGTGTTTATAAATTAACTCAGGATTTTTTGGCCCTTTCAGAATAAAGTTTTGCCAGGGTAAACCAATACGCAAAATAAGATCTTCAGGGACAGTTTTGCCTTCAACACCAAAACCTATATTCGTTCTAGGTACATACAAAAAGGTATAGCCATAATCTGTTTGGATGTCTATGAAATCAAATTCTTCGATTCTTTTTAGAGGAAGCTCTAAACCAACATTCCCGTATATCTCGAATTTTCTGTATACAAATCCTGCATTAAATTCGGTAGATATCTTATCTTCTTCATCTTCTGAGTAATAAGATAATCTTCCCCCAACAAAATAAGGAGAATATATCTTTGTGTTAGAATAATTTTGTTGGGCTCTTTTTACCTTTTCGTAGTACGCCTCCCCCGCAGTAGACACTTTCCCAGCCATAACTGCGGTGGGTCCATCATGGTATGCTATAATCTGCAACCGTTCATCATTAAAAAGTCTCCGAAGATAACCATGGTATTCTAATGCACCTTTTAAATTGTCATATGGATCAAATAAATTGTAAACATGTAAATCCACTCCCGTCAGATTTTTCAATTGAAGTAATCCCATAGCCTTGGAAGACGAAATAGCATGCGTGTAATTAGACGATTCTACCATCATTTGCCCGCCTATCAATGTTCGCGGTTGAGACCACACACTTTCTAACAATTTATTTGAATCCATTATTGGATATTTGTTAATAGAATAAAACTCCACTCCAAACTCCCCATTGGAATTTGAATTGAATTCAAAATAAGTATTTGGTTTCATGAAAAAGTAATCGTAAACTTCATAATAAGAAAAGAAAAAAATTGGCAGAAATATAAAAATTGCTAACCAAACAAAAGCCTTCAAAAAAACACCTTCTAAAATATATCTATTAAGTCCATTATGATATCCGCTATACTTTGACCGGTTTTTTCTGCAATCTCCAAAACTTCTTCTGCACTAACTTCTTTTAGTTGCTCAGGAACAGCTTTATCTGTTATAGCGGTGATACCTAAGACCTCCATACCAGCATGTTTCGCAACGATAACTTCTGGCACCGTTGACATCCCTACCAAATCAGCACCAAAATTCCTCATCATAGCCATTTCAGCAGGTGTTTCAAATGTGGGACCACTTAAACCCAAATAAACTCCTGAATATACTTTAATATTCAGTCTCTTCGCAGATTTAAAGGCTTCTTGCACCAAAGACTTCGAGTAAACTTCCGTCATATCAGGAAATCTAGGACCCCAATCATCGAAATTTGGTCCAATCAATGGATTGTCACCAAAAAAATTGATATGATCGGTAATTATACACGGAACACCGACTTCAAAGTCAGGGTTTAATGTTCCCGCCGCATTAGTCACTACGAGGGTTTCTATACCTAATTCTTGCATTACACGAATTGGGAAGGTAACCTCTTTCATGGTGTAACCTTCGTAGTAATGAAATCTTCCATTCATCAGTAGCGTATCTTTACCTTTCAAACTCCCTATCATCAATTCGCCTTTATGACCAGGAGCGGTAGAACGTGGGAAGTTAGGAATATCAGAATAAGGGATTGAAAGAACATCTTCTAAATTTTGCGAAATTTTCCCTAATCCAGATCCCAAAATGATTGCAATCCTGGGCTTTTTCGTAGTCTTTTCTTGAATATACTCAGCTGCTTCTCTCACTTTTGATACGTATTGTTCAATATCCATGTAACCTTAGCCTCCTTATTCTATATATCCAATGTACGGTAAGTTTCTATATTTTTCGTTGTAATCCAATCCGTATCCTACCACAAATTTATCTCCGATTTCAAATCCAGGAAATCTTACTTGAATTCCATGTTCGTGAATTGTTTTTAAAACTATTGATGTAATTTCTAAAGAGGAGGGATTTTGCATCTCTAAATATCTCACTATATATTTTAACGTGTTTCCAGTATCTACAATGTCTTCAACTATCAAAACATGTTTATTTTCAAGGGGCTCATCAAGCCAACTTTTTACCTTTACTTTTCCTGTAGTTATATCCCCTGAGTAACTAGATACCTGTATGAAATTATAATTAACGTTTAAATGTATCTTTTTTACCAAATCACTAAAGAAATTAACAGATCCTTTTAACACACATACCGCAACAATTTCATCAGTTATATTTTTATAATAATCATCTATTTGGCTAGCCAAATCCTCAATCTTTTTTTGTATCTCCTCTTCTGAAATAAGCACTTTTAGAGCCATTATATACCTCCCCATAGAAATAAAAATTAATCTCTGACCCTTACTCTTTTATAATTAATTTTACTGATTGAAGTTCAACAAATATATTGTATCATAACTAACAACCATTTGTCCTCTTACTTAAAGATTATAGCACAATTAATTCCCCAGAGTTTAGTTTTTTTATCTCCCGGTTATCATCTATTATTTCCAAATAATCTGACTGAATATCGTTTACTTTTCCATAAATAGTTCCATCATTTTCGTTTGAGACTTGGACCTTATCCCCTACTTTTACATTCAAATGATTTAACCACATTTTTGTGATGGCTGAAATAGCTTTGGGTTTGAAGTATTTTAGATAATATGAATGGTAAGCAACATGGTTCAATTCATTCAGAAACTTTCTCAACGGAATTTCTTTCCCAACAACATCCTTTAAAGCAATTGAGTTATTGGAGACTTCTTCAGGCAATTCGTTGTTAACGTTTATTCCTACTCCCACTATAACACAACTCGGTGAACCACCATCATAAACACTCTCTCCTAAAATTCCACACACCTTCTTAGAATTAATCAAAATATCGTTAGGCCATTTAATGATGGGGTTCAACTTATACTTTTTTTTCAAGACGTTATAAATTACTAAAGAATACATTCTCAAATAATAATATGGAATCAAAGGTCTTTTACGGGGTTTGAAAAGCACAGAAAACCATAATCCCCCCAAGGGTGAATACCACCTACTGTTTTTCCTTCCGTAACCTTCTGTTTGTTCTAAAGCCCAAACTACAGTTTCTGATGGCAGTTCACGCCAGTGCTTTTTAATGTAGTTGTTTGTTGAATCAACTTTATCCAAAAGAATTAAATTGTCACCTATCATTATTAGACTTTTCCTCCTCTTAAAAACTTCATACAATGCTCCCACTTCGTCACGTCCACCCTCATTCCATGCCTTTAGAAGCTTTAAATTTACTCTTTAATATATCAATATGATATAATATATTGTTGATAAAAGGCAAACTCTTATCGAAATTTGTAAAGGGAGATACTTTCAGTGAATTCTTTTTCTATTACAAATTTAATAGGTGAAAGAAAAGAACGCATAAAAAAATTAGAACTTATCCTCGTTATAGCTTACGTGTTGTTGGCAATTATAGGATTTTTATCCGTTAAAAGCGCTGTAATCAATAGTTCTTTAGAGGGAATAGAAAATCAACAATTAATGTGGATTATTATAGGGTTCGTTTTTTTTGTCGTTAGCATCTTTACTCCAGAAAGGTTTATTAAGAAATATACCCCTATTTTATTTTATTTAGTAATTCTTAGCTTGGTTTTGGTACTGTTCACTACACCAGTTAGTGGAGCTAAAAGGTGGATAAGGTTGGGTCCTATAGGTTTTCAACCATCTGAAATATTTAAGTTGGTATTGTTATTATATCTCAGTTACGTTCTTTCTCAAAATGATAATAAAAGGTTTTACTTTGCATCAATGATGATTTTTCTATCTACAGCGTTAATATACAAAGAACCAGATTTTAGTACTTCTATTATAGTATTATTTACGTGGTTTGTGTTAGTTTTTGTTTCAGGAAGGTTCGAAAAATTATGGCAGTATTCTTTAGGATTGGCTTTGATTGCCAGCCCAATAATTTTTTACAACCTACAAGAATACCAAAAAGGAAGAATAATAGGATTTCTATCCCCTCAAGCCTACTCTCTAAGTTATTATTATAACACCGCTCAGGCGATAAAAGCCATAGGTTCTGGTGGTTTGTTAGGGGAAGGATATATGAATGGATATATGAATCTGAGTGGGTTCGTACCTGAAAGTCATACAGATTTTATATTTTCCGTTATCGGAGAAGAGTTTGGATTTTTGGGGGCAACTTTGATCCTAATGCTTTATTCAACAATACTTTGGAGACTATATGAAGGATACAAAAAAAGCGATGATCTTTTTTGGAAGTATTTTTATATTGGATCTGCATTTTTGTTCTTTTTTCATATTTTTCAAAATATTGGGATGAATCTAGGCATATTACCTGTTACAGGTATTCCTTTACCACTGTTATCAAACGGTGGTTCTTCTTTCGTGACTTTTTCTATAATATTGGGAATTGCCACAAAAGGTTTAATGGTAGAAAAAAACATTACGAGGTGATTCAATTATGAAAATCGTAGAGACCTTACCAAACATTAGCGAAGGGAAAAACAAAGAATTAATCAACAAAATCAAAGGCCTTTCTGAGAATTATGATAAAATTTGGTTTGTTTCTTGTAAAAGTGATGAATACTTCAATAGAAGTTTCATCAGTGTTGTAGGGGAATTAAACGAAATAGGGGCTTTCTTATTTGAAATGGTGAAAATATGTGTGGAGAATATCGACCTCAGAAATCATAGTGGGTATCATCCTAGAATAGGTGCTGTAGATGTTATTCCAATTGTTCCATTAATATCAACAACCTTCGATGAGGCGAATAATCTTGTAAAATTATTAGCAAAAAAAATCTCTGAAAGCTTCGATTTACCTATATATCTATACGAAAAATCCGCTAGAAATGAATACAGGAGAAATATTAACACGTTGCGAAAAGGTGAATTCGAGTTCTTAGCAAAAAAAATGTCTTTCCCTGAATGGGAACCAGATTTTGGGCCAAATCGTCCTCATCCTACTGCAGGAGCAACTGTAATGGGGGTCAGAGATTTTCTAATATCTTTGGAATTTCATATTAACACCTTAGACAGATGGTTAGCAGAACAAATAAAGCAAGAAATAAGTTTGAATTTACCTGCCAGTGTATTTTTAGAAAGAAAACAAAACGGTAAATTCAGTCTCACTTTAAATGCAAAAGAAGGGGATGTATCCCTTTATTTGCTTTACAGCAAAGTTAAAACGATAATAGAACACTTTGGATGCGAAATAGAGAAAGTATCAATGCCCTCCCCTTTAACGGGAAAATTGTTTTTACAATCGTTTAAAAACTTAATAGGTAATTTAGATGGAGAATTGTTTACAATAGAAGAAAAATTGTTAACCGAATCACAAATCACCAAGACAAAATATATTTCAAACGAGGAAAAATGACTAGAATCATAGTCGTAGGACCTTTAAAAAGCTCATATATAAAAGATGGAGTCAGACAATATTTAAAATGGATAAAGAAGTTTGAAAGGATCGAACTAATACAACTTCCTCTATCCGGCGATTTAAACAAGACGCCACCTTCGATTTACAAAGATAAAGATTTCAAAAAGTTCGAAAAATATTTCCCTGATTCTTTCAATGTTTTATTGGATGAAAGAGGAGAACAAATGGATTCCATAAAATTTTCCCAATTTTATGAACACATAAAAAGCTCATCGGGAGCTAAATTCATAAATTTTATCGTTGGTGGTCCTTTGGGTCATTCTGATGAAATTTACAATAAAGCTGATTCTATTATATCATTATCCAAACTGACTTTCACACACGAATTAGCGGTATTGATCCTTTTAGAGCAATTGTTTAGAGTTAATAAGATATTGCACAATGAAACCTATCACTATTAAGGGGTGAACCCCTCAAACTCCCCAAAATCATGCGTCATTTGCGAAGCAAATGAGGGTATGAAAATTATTCTAAAACAATTACAAAAAGACGTTTTGCACGAAGCAGCAAAAAAAACTTCGTTTGCACATTACTGCAAACAAAAATTACAGTATTTTTTATCAAAGGAAGGGAGGGAAGTACGGTATCATCGTACAAAAATCGTGAAAAAAATGTCGATTGTAGGTGCCCAATGGGGCGATGAAGGTAAAGGTAAAGTCGTTAATTACTTTTCAGACAGGTTTGAATGGATAGTACGTTTTTCAGGAGGAGCGAATGCTGGTCATACCATTTATTACAAAGGCAAAAAATATGTGAATCACATGCTTCCTTCTATTATGCCCAATTCTAAATCTAAAGGTTTTTTAGGCGCAGGAATGGTGTTGGACTTAGAAAAACTGGTAGAGGAACTAAACGTACTAGAATCTGATTTTCCTGGAATGTCCTCTAAATTTTACATTGATTTAGAAGCTTTTTTGGTCCTTCCTTGGCATAAGGAAGAAGACGAAATTATAGAAAGCATGAGAAAAAAGCCAATCGGAACAACAAAAAGAGGAATTGGACCTGCCTATACGGATAAGGTATCAAGGGAAGGAATAAAACTCTACTACCTGTTCGATGAAAAAATGCTTAAAGAGCGTTTGAAAGATATATACTACCTAAAAAGTTCTCAGTATGGGAATAAATTAACAACTTCAAAAGAGGATGTATTTGAATACTTGATGAAAACAAAAAATGAATTGGAAAAACTGAAGATAAATTACGCTAGTGCGGTAGAGATGGGAAATGTTTTCAGAAGTACGTCCGTACTGTTTGAGGGAGCTCAAGGTGTTTTGCTAGATTTAGATTTTGGCACCTATCCTTTTGTAACCTCGTCTTCGTGTATGGCTCATGGGGTTTCTTCCGTAGGCTTTTCAACATTCGAATTAGATGAGGTATATGGGGTACTCAAAGCCTATACAACAAGGGTAGGATCAGGACCTTTCCCAACAGAAATTTTTGGAGAAGAAGCTGACAAAATTAGGGAATTAGGCAAAGAATATGGAGCTACAACGGGAAGGCCTAGAAGGGTTGGTTGGTTAGATCTCCCTGCCTTGAGATACGCAAAAATAAGGTCTGGACTAACAGGACTTGTAATCACCAAGGCAGATGTTTTAAACGGTTTAGACAAGATAAAAGTTTGTACACATTATGAAGTCAATGGAAAAATAAAAGACACTCCATCCTCTTCATATGACTTTTTTGTTGCTAAACCTATTTATGATGAATTAAAGGGTTGGAAAGATACCAACGATATTAATTTCCTAAAATATTTATCGTATATTGAGGAACAAATTGGAGTCGACATTGACTATATATCCTATGGACCAAAAACCGAAGAAATGTGTTCAAAAAATAATTTGATATTGAATATGGAAAATAAATAAAAAATTTAGGAGTGAATAAAATGAAGATACTCACTTCCGCTGAGGCAAAATTAATAGACAAAATGACTACTGAGAAAGGAATAGCTTCAGAAACGCTGATGGAGCAAGCGGCTTTTTCTGTAGCTGACATAGCAGAAACCTTTGAACCTACTTCCGTTCTCTGTGTAGTAGGAAAAGGTAACAACGGAGGTGATGGTGTTGCAGCAGGTAGGATTTTAAAAAATAGAGGCTACAGCGTTGAAATACTTCTAGTAGGTGGTTCAAGTCAAGGGAGTCTAGACTTTAAAAAGCAACTCGAAGTAGCCAGAAAATACGAAATTAATATTTATCGTTTCGGCATTGATGAGATAAATTATTCCCAATACGATCTCATAATAGACGGATTAATAGGTATAGGCTTGACAGGAGAAGTCAAAGGTGAGGTTGCCCAAGCGATAACACGCATAAATTCTTCAGGATCAAAAGTAATATCAATTGACGTTCCATCAGGGATATCGTCTGACACAGGTGAAGTGATGGGAACCGCAGTTGAGGCTGATCAAACGGTTACCTTTGGCTTTTTAAAAATTGGCCAACTGCTTTATCCCGCAAGAGAGTATTGTGGAGAAATAAAGGTCGCACCTCTATCTTTCGACAACTCGTTGATAAACTCAATAAATAGGGAACTAATACTAGAGAATACCGTTAAGAACTTACTCCCAAACAGACCTGAAGATTCTTACAAGTACAAATTTGGAACGGTTTTGATACTTGCCGGTAGTGAAAAATACCCTGGTGCCCCTATCCTTTCAGCTATTGGGGCTCAAAGAACAGGAGCCGGTATGGTAAAACTAATCACACCGGGTGACTCGTCAAACGTTTTAGCACTTGAACCATCTATAATCTACAGGTCCTTAAAAAAAGAACATTTTGAAGAAAAAGACGTTGACAATTTAAAGGAAGAAATCGAAAAATCTAACGTCATAGTTTTGGGTCCAGGCATATCTGAAAAGGCAAAAGGTTTTGTTACAAAATTGGTTAACACTTACAAAGATGACAAAAAGTTCGTTTTAGATGCAGATGCTCTATCAATTTTAAAAGAGAAAGATGTAAAATTTAACAAAAATTTTGTTATAACTCCTCATGTGGGAGAACTATCAAAGGTTTATAAAAACGTTAAAAATGATGTGTTCAGTTTGGAAGAGTACGCAAAAGAATTGAATTGTACCATCGTATTCAAATCATCAACTACCTTGATAACAAACGGCGAAAAAACATATTTCAACATAACAGGGAATTCAAGTCTAGCCAAGGGAGGATCGGGAGATTTATTATCAGGAGTTATCGGATCTTATATAGCTCAAGGTTTAACAACTATGCAAGCTTGCCTAATTGGAAGCTATATCGTATATAAAACGGCAAGAGATCTATCCTTAGAGTACACAAACTACTGTTTAACTCCAAAAATAATTGCAGACAATCTATATAAGACTATCCATCAATTAAACTCATGAACCTAAAATCCCATTGGGAGGCGAGCAAACTATAGTTTATATAATATCTGGAGCAGAGCAAAGAAGCTCTTTGGAATTTTATAAGAAAATGATACAAAAGGCAACCTTGACAATCGCATGTGATGCTGGAATCAAAATCTTTAAAAAATTAAACTTACCACCAAACTACTTAATAGGAGATTTCGATTCTGCTTCTATACAGGACCTCCAGTGGGCAAAAAACAACGGCACTGAAATATTGAGTTATTCTAAAGAAAAAGATGAGATCGACACTGAATTGGCTTTAATATTTTTGAAAGAAACTAGCCATAAGAACGTTGTTTTATCAGGGGTTTTAGGTAATCGCATTGATCAAGAAATAGCCAGTATCTTCCTCCTTGCCGAGTATATAGATCTAAATCCTGTTATTCTTGAAGAAGACGTTAAAATTGGTATAGTAGATAAAAGAGTAGAAGAAGAAGCTCAAATCGGTGAAAGTTGGTCCATTTTGAGAATAGGAGAACCTGTTATAGGACTTACTCTTAAAGGCTTTAAATATCCATTGAACAAAAAAGATATCTTTGATTTCAAATCCTTAGGCATCAGTAACGAAGCTATAGAAAATAAAATAGAAATATCCGTTGAAGGTGGAATGGTCGTTTATATCAGATGGATTAACAAAAAGTGGTAACTAAGGGGTGATCTAATGTGGTTAATATTATCTGACTCTCACGACAACATGGATAAACTTAAAAAGAT
This sequence comes from Petrotoga olearia DSM 13574, assembly GCF_002895525.1. Lineage (GTDB taxonomy): Bacteria > Thermotogota > Thermotogae > Petrotogales > Petrotogaceae > Petrotoga > Petrotoga olearia. The sequence continues at coordinate 16,837 of NZ_AZRL01000008.1, read as the reverse complement.
CCCAGATTTAATTCAAGAATACAATATCGATACTATCTTCCATTGTGGAGACTTTGTTTCTCCGTTTACTTTACCGTATCTAATCTTGGATGACATCGACTTTTATGGTGCCTTTGGTAACAATGACGGAGAAAAGTTATTACTTTATGAAAAATCTAATAAAAAGATAAAAAACGGACCAATCACCATAGAAAAAGATGGTAAAAAGATATTCCTCATGCACGAACCTTATTCTTTACTCGCCGCTGAAAATTCAGGGATTTATGATTACATCTTTTTTGGTCACACTCATGAAATAGTAAGTAGAAAAACCGGTAACTCCGTTGTACTAAACCCAGGAGAATTTTCTGGATGGCTGACAGGGAAGGCAACTTATGGTATAATAGACCCTAACGAAGCAAAAGTTGAAATCAAAGAACTTTAGAGGAGGACCATTGACATCTTGAAAGTATACAACGCTCAATTAATAAAAACCGTTTACGACATTGAAGATCTCCCACCAGCCGATAAAAAAGAAATAGCCTTTGCCGGAAGGTCCAATGTTGGAAAATCAAGCTTTTTGAATGCCGTTTTAGGCATAAAAATAGCAAAAGTTAGTTCTACCCCAGGAAAAACCAGATCCATCAATTACTATTTGGTGAATAACAAATATTATTTCGTTGATCTACCTGGGTATGGTTTTGCGAATGTTTCAAAACAAGAAAAAGAAAGATGGAACATATTAATGAATGAATACTTTAAAAATAGATTTTCTTTAAATGCCGTTTCTTTGCTTATTGATCATAGACATATGCCTCAAAAACTCGATTATACTATGGTCGAATGGCTAAAAGATCTAGGAATACCTTTTTTCTTTATTTTAACAAAATCGGATAAATTAAAGAAATCTGAAAAAGCTAAACTTTTTGGAGAAATAAAAAATAGTTTTTCATCTTATGGTGAATATATATATTTACCTTTCTCTTCAAAAACTAAAGAAGGTTTGAAAGAGGTTTCGAAAACTATTGGCGATATATTAGGTGAAGATGATTAGTCTCTAAAAGTATTTAAAAGGGAGGGTTACAATGAGTTTTGAAAGAACGGTATTGATACCGGGGGAGGTATCTTATAGTAACATATCTCAAATACTAAATTCAAGCATTCTTCTAGAAATAATCTCAGAATTAATTGAAGATGCCCAAGAAACACACAATGCTTTGTATCCTTTTTTTCGATTATTTCTTGTGGATAAGAGCAAACAAAATGTTCATGAAAGATACGATTTAGAACAAATTCGGCAACTACTCTTAGCTTTATCTATAAACAGCTTAGACCATTTAGATGAATCTTCTTACTTTAGTTTCCCAAAATTGTCTTCATACAGAGAAACCTTAGCACTCTTTGTTGAAGATATCTTTAACCTATGGCGTTCAAAACACAGATTTATGAAAAAATCTGACCCCTTCAGTTACAACTCAAGGACAAGGATTCACAAACAAATATCTTTAGTTAAAAACAACTCAGATTTAAAAAGCTTAGTCTTGGGATTATATAGACAAATCCTTGTCAATATTTCCGCCAGAAGGGTGAAAGTGCTGAGGCAACTTCCCGGTGGAGCTCAAGCAGAATTTATAGTTGATCAACCTAAATTTCAAGCAGAAACTAAAATACCCAATGCTGATTTTTTATACAACTTGGAATATGTGTGGAGTGTGGTATTAGAACCACCCGTTATCTTTTATACAAACTCAAATAAAAGAAGAGGAATTTTCAAAGTTGTTGATCGGCCGATATTAAATAAAATTCATTTAGATAATCCTCAAGACTGGCTGGTGTTCCCCATCTATGTTAATAACAAATTAATATTTGTTGCTGTTTACAAAGAATACTTTGCATTGGCAACAGGTTTAGCAAATCTGTTCGAGTTTGCAGATTTTGAAAGTTTAGAATACAGAAGACCTGATGGTATATACTTCTTCGGTATGAATAAAAGCTTTTTTGAGAATGAAGACGATTACAACGGCATTATCTATAAAGAAGATGATGGAACTTACGTAGGACTTGTTGGAGATGATCCTTCTATAGATTACTTTGGTTATATGAAGAAAATGATATTGACAATTCACAACTTAATAGTTATAGACGAAGACAGGCTGCCAGTCCATGGGGCATTAGCGGAAATAAAGTTAAGAGATGGAAAAAGTTTCAACGTAATGATTATGGGAGATAGTGGCGCTGGTAAATCTGAAACATTAGACGCCTTAAATAGAATCAGAAAACAAGTATCCGAAGTAAATATAGTGATAGATGACATGGGATCATTAGATATTCTAGAAGATGGAACAGTAGTTGCATATGGGACAGAAACCGGAGCATTCGTCAGACTCGACGATTTACAACCGGGTTATGCTTACTCAGCTATGGACAGAAGCATCTTTATGAATCCAAATATAACCAACGCCAGAGTTATTGTTCCATACTCCAATTACGAAGACATTATTAAACCTACTAAAATTGATTATTTCTTTTACGCCAACAACTATGAAAAAATTGACGAAAACAAACTACCAATTGAATTCTTTGACGATGTAGATAAGGCATTAGATGTATTCTCCAAAGGTGCGAGGATGGCAAAAGGTACAACTGCAGAAAAAGGTTTAACCTACAGTTACTTTGCAAATCCATTTGGTGCAATTCAAAGAAGAGCAAAACATGAAAAAATCGCTAGAAGATATATGAAAACGCTAATAAATAGTAACGTAAAAGTTGGAATACTACGAACACAACTCGGTGTAGAAGGTTATGAGGAGGAAGGTCCCTTAATAGCTGCCCAAGAACTTTTGAAATTTCTGAAAGGAGGAAAAAATGTCTGAAACAGCAAAAAAATGTGCAGAATTAATTTATAACTCAAATTCCATTGCGGTCTTAAGTGGTGCAGGGATGTCTACTAACGCAGGTATCCCCGATTTTAGAGGTCCCAACGGTATTTATACACAAGCAAATATAGAAAATCCCGAAAGGATTTTCGATATAGATTACTTCTATACTGATCCTTCTCTGTTTTATAAGTTTCACAAAAAATTTTTAGAATACATAACTAAGGCAGAACCAACTTTTACTCATAAATTTTTAGTTCAGCTTGAAAAGGAAGGAAAATTGAAAGGGATAGTAACCCAAAACATCGACTCTTTACACCAAAAATCTGGTTCAAAAAAAGTTTATGAGATTCATGGAGGATGCTGGGAAAATCACTGCATAAAATGTAATAAGGAGTATCCTCAAGAAGAAATATTAGAGAAAATCAACAACGAAATAGTACCAAAATGTGATAACTGTGGAGGAGTAATAAAACCAGACATAGTATTTTTTGGAGAACCAGTAAAATACTTAACGGAATCCGAATTATTGATGAGAAATTCGGATCTTGTCTTAGTTTTAGGATCTTCTCTTGTAGTTATACCAGCGGCAATGTTGCCATCCTTAACTGAAGGAAAAATAATAGTAGTAACCAAAGGTGAAGCATCAGAAATGTACCTCCCTCAAGAAAAGATAGCTCTCATTGTTAATGAAGAATTGGATACCTTTTTTACAGAAGTTGCCAGAGAGTATTCAAAACTAAAGGAACAATAAACGAGCGGGGCAAAGCCCTTATTTCAACTTCTTTATGGGTGGGGGCGGGGTGAAAGAACGCTAAAACAGAACATTATGGGGTGAAGCCTTTTGCAGCCTTGTGCAAAAAGATTTATTAAAACAAAAATATGAATTTAGGGTTCTTAAATGGTTTACCCTTATTTGCTGAAGTGTGCAAACTATGTTTTTAAATGATTTTGAATTTGAACTTGATTTTGGGGATTTTAAGGGGTTTACCCTTTTGCAGCCTTGTGCAAAAAGATTTATTAAAACAAAAATATGAATTTAGGGTTCTTAAAGGGTTTACCCTTATTTGCTGAAGTGTGCAAACTATATTTTTAAATGATTTTGAATTTGGGGATCTTAAGGGGCATAGCCCCTTAACGTATGGAGGTGGAAGCATGGATCCAAAATGGGTATATATAAAAGACTTCAAAAAACACATCGATCAAACAGTTGAATTTCGGGGATGGGTATGGAACAAAAGAAGTAGCGGCAAAATAGCTTTCTTACAGTTAAGGGATGGAACAGGTTTCATTCAAGGAATAGCCGAAAAGAAAAATTTTGATGCTGAAACTTTTGAAAACATCAGAAAAATAAAAATGGAAAGTAGCGTAATTTTGCAAGGAACCATAAAAAAAGACGAAAGATCTCCTGAAAACGTTGAATTACACATAACTTCCTTCAAAAAAGTACAAGAACCCCTTGAAGATTATCCTATTTCTAAAAAAGACCACGGAATAGACTTTTTAATGGAAAACAGACATCTATGGATAAGATCCAGAAGACAGTTTCATATCTTAAAAATTAGAAACGAAATTTTAAAGGCAATAAGAGATTTTTATAATAAAAATGATTTTACTCTGATTGACACTCCCATATTTACCGGTTCTATAGGAGAATCTGCTGGTAACACTTTCAAATTAGACTATTTCGATTATGGAGAGGTATATCTAGCACAAACCGGTCAACTTTATTTAGAAGCTGCGGCGATGTCTTTTGGAAAAGTGTACAACCTAGGCCCTACCTTTAGGTCCGAAAAATCAAAAACAAGAAGACATTTAATCGAATTTTGGATGAATGAAGCTGAAGTAGCTTTTTACCAACATGAAGACAATATTAAATTACAAGAAAGCTTAGTTTCTTTCATAATCCAAAGAGTATTAGAAAACACTTCGGATGATTTAAAAGAAATTGGTAGGGATACAAATAAACTACAAAAAATTCAACCACCTTTTGAAAGGATGACTTACACACAAGCGATTGGCTTTCTAAAGAAAAAAGGGTTTCAAATAGAATGGGGAGAAGATTTCGGTGCAGATGAAGAAAGTGCACTTGCTTCTCAATTCGAAAAACCTCTCTTTGTGGAAAAGTATCCCCGAAAAGTTAAGGCTTTTTATATGCAACCTGATGAAAATAATCCTGATGTTGTACTTTGTGATGACTTACTTGCCCCCGAAGGTTATGGTGAAATAATAGGGGCTTCCGAAAGAATATGGGAAGAATCCATCTTAATAGACAGATTGAAAGAATTCAATCTTCCTTTGGACCAATACCAATGGTACATAGATTTGCGAAAATTTGGTAGCGTTCCACACAGTGGTTTTGGTTTAGGCATTGAAAGAACCGTTGCTTGGATATGTGGATTAGAACACATTAGAGAAGCTATACCTTTTGCTAGAACGCTTTACAGAGTTTATCCATAAGATTCTAAGGAGTCATTAAGATGATCGAAAAAGAAAATACAAACCAAAAGAGGTTACTGGATCCTTCTTTTATTGGAGAGGATACAGGATCAAAGAAATTAAGGCCAAATTATTTGAATGAATTTATTGGCCAAGAAAACATAAAAAAGAAGCTAAAAGTCGCAATCGAAGCGGCTAAAATAAGAAAGGAAGCGATGGACCATGTAATTTTAGCAGGTCCACCCGGTTTAGGTAAAACAACTCTAGCTTATGTAATTTCAAACGAGCTAGGGGCTAATTTACAAATTACAAGCGGTCCTGTTATCGAAAAAGCAGGAGATCTCGCTGCCATTTTAACCAACTTAGAAAATGGTGACGTACTATTCATAGACGAAATTCACAGACTGAACAGAACCGTTGAAGAAATCTTGTACTCAGCTATGGAGGATTTTCAACTTGACATTGTTATAGGGAAAGGGCCTTCCGCACGTTCTATAAGAATTGACTTACAACCTTTTACGTTGGTAGGAGCCACTACGAGATTAGGGCTCATCGCTCCTCCTTTGAGAAGTAGATTTGGGATAATTTTGGAAGTTGATTTCTATTCATCAAAAGATCTCAACTTAATCATAAAAAGAAGTGCAGACATACTAAATATAAAGATAAAAGATGATGCCTCCCTTATTTTAGCCCAAAGATCCAGAGGAACTCCCAGAATCGCCAACAGACTCTTGAGAAGAGCTAGGGATTATGTCCAAGTTTCTGGGAAAAACCTCATAGAAACAGAAGACGTGAACAACACAATGAAATTATTAGAAATGGATGAAGATGGACTTGATAAAATGGATCGAAAAATTCTTAAAACTATAATAGAAAACTATGAAGGTGGCCCGGTAGGTATAAATGCTCTAGCTTCTTCGATTGGAATAGAGCCCGATTCAATTAGCGAGGTCTACGAACCATTTCTATTACAATCAGGTTTCATTATCAGAACCCCTCGTGGAAGGGTAGCAACTGAAAAAGCTTATCAAAAATTGAATTACACCCATAAACCTTCCAATCAAAATATTAGTTTGTGGAGTGAACTTAATGAATAATTTTCTAATAGAAAATTATCACACCTTGATAAATGAGATACAAGAAGTTGCGGAAAAATCAGGTAGAGATACGAACTCTATAAAATTGGTTGCTGTTTCAAAGAATTTTCCAAGTGAATACATAAAAACATTATACAACGAAGACCACAATGATTTTGGAGAAAATCGTGCTCAGGAATTAAGGGAAAAATATGAAGAGCTAAAAAACTTTGACATTGTATGGCATTTTATAGGCAGGATACAAACCAATAAAATAAAATACATCGTCCCTATCGCAGAATACATACATTCAGTTTGGAGAATGAAAGAAATAGAGGAAATTCAAAAAAGAGCTGAAGAAATAAATAAGACACAAAAAGTACTTTTAGAAATTAACATATCTGGCGAAAGATCCAAAGCTGGACTCATTCCAAACCAAGTAGATGCTTTTTTACAAGATGCAATATCTTTTAAAAATATTAAAATAATCGGTTTAATGACGATGGCTCCTTACACTGACAACGCAAATGTTATAAGAAACGTCTTTCGAAGCTTAAGGGAACTTAGAGACAACCTAAATAAAAAATACCCTTCAATAAAGGAACTATCTATGGGGATGACTAACGATTACAAAATAGCTATAGAAGAAGGAGCAACTCTTTTAAGAATAGGAACACGAATCTTTGGTAACCGTTATCTTTAGATGAACGGACTTCTTACAGGGAGGAAAAAATGTTTGTAATAGCAAACCTTTTAATAGCACTAGCAAGTATATTAAGAATAGTAATAGTATTTTTTGAATTTTGTATAATTGTATCCGCTTTATTAAGTTTCATAATACCCTTCCAATACAACAGATTTCGAGGTTTTGTTGATTCTGTTGCTAATATAATTTTAAATCCTATACGAAGATTTATACCCACGGTTATAGGCAACATCGATCTATCTCCGATGATTGCTTTTTTGATATTGATGTTTTTAGATAGATTTTTAGTACAATCTCTATTGGACTTAGGTTATAGGCTTGGAGTGTGATCTTTTATGAAGATCATTATCTTTTACAATCCACTTAAGCTTTCTAAGGATAACCTTGAACAAAACATATTAAAACCTTTCAATGAAAGTGGTATCGAGGTTCTTGATTACGCTTCTGCTGGTTCTACCTTAGAGGAAGAGCAAGCCAAAGTAGCTGATTTTTTCGTGGTTTTTGGGGGAGATGGGACGGTCTTGAAAATAGCTGAAATTGCCGCAATATTTTCAAAGCCGGTAATAGCCGTTAATACTGGAAATTTAGGTTTCTTGAGTTCTTATTCCAGTTCTGAGATAAAAGAGTTAATCGAAGATATACAAAAAGAAAATATTTCTTTTTCATTTAGGCACCTTTTAGAATGTCATGTTGGCACCAAAAAAGTCGTTGTTTTAAACGATATCGTCTTGTTGAAAAGTCAGCCTTTAGGAACTATGAACGTTGATGTAAAACTTCAGGAACACACTTTATTTTCATTCTCTGGAGATGGATTAATTGTATCAACACCAACAGGATCCACAGCCTATGCCTTATCTGCTGGAGGTCCTATAATTCACCCTGAGTTGAACGTTATTCAACTCATCCCATTAGCTGCCCATGCCCTCAACATTAGGCCATTCATAGCTCCCCCAACACAAAAGATAGAGATCATTTTGAAAAACATGAGCAAAGGTTTTGCATATGTAACAGGCGATGGAGATATCATTCATAGGATGGAACCAGCAATGTCGGTATATGTAACTTCCAGTGAGCTAACGATAAAATTAGCCCAAAGAAATGGCAACAATTATCTCAATGCGTTGGATAAAAAATTAGGGTTTGGTCGAAGGTTTGAATAATTTTAGGAGGCAAATAAATTGTTCAAAAAAGAGAATGTTAGCCAAATCAACAGTATCAGTTTGAATCGATTGACACGATATTTAAATAATGTTTTGAGAATGGGCAGAATAGTTCAAGAAATGTACTATAAATTTGAGGATGCTTATATAGAAAGAAACGATAAATTATCAAAAGAAATAATAAATCAAGACGATAGATTAGATTTCATTGAAGCAAGCCTGAATTATGAAAGCGTTATCTTATTGTCTTCTGGTAATTACACAGGGATTTACTTAAAAGCTTGTTTCATGAGCTCAAAATTAGTTCAAATATTTGAAAACATGGGTGATATATGCGAAAAAAATGCCAAATTAATAATCGAAATACTCAAAACCCCTTCTGCTGTAAACGCTACAAATTTTGAAGATAGCTTGGAACTGACCAAAGAGAATCTTTCAAATGTTTTATCCTTGTTATCAGATTTGATCAATATCAAAGCAACCAAATTGATGACAGATCAAGTAAAAGAAAGTTTTTTTGAGAAAGCGAAGAAAAGTTGTATTCTCAACGAGGAAGTAAAGGGGCTTATCGATGCTTACAAATCATATTTGTACAAAGCCAAAGAATCTATTAAATCCGCTTCACTTCATATAGAAGTACTAAACAATTTAACTGACTTTTCTGATTTCATCACAAACATCTCTGAAAATATTATTTGGGCGTTAACAGGGGAATTTTACAAATGTAGAAATAACGGTTTAGAACTCTTCTATTTCTTGGGAGAAGAAAACCAATGAAAAAGCTCTTCAAATACATTTCGATAGAATTCATACCTCCATTTTTTATGGGATTAATAGCTTTTATAGTCTTTGTTAGCTTGGAGTTACTTTACCAACTATCAGAAATAATTGTTAGAAACAATGTAGGATTTTCAAAACTACTGATATTGATTTGGTATCATCTACCGTATTTTATCTCCATGGGAATTCCTGTGGGAGTGCTGTTTGGTATATTTTGGGTTATTTCAAAACTCTCCTCTGCAAACGAAATAATCGCTCTACAAACGCTGGGAATACCAATGAAGAAATTAATTATACCTTTTATGACAATTTCTCTATTGTTATCTTTTTTTACATTTGCTCTCTTCGACACAATCGTACCACAATCAAACTACAAGGCAAAAGAAGCGATGGCTCGGTACGTTTATCAAAGACCTCAAGCACAGATCGAAGAAAACCAATTTGTTGATGTTGGCGATGGAAGATACCTCTTTGTAAAACAAATAGATAGAGAAAGTGGGATTTTATACGACGTACTCTTATACGAGGTAAAAAAAGATTACACTGCCGTTTTCAACGCTAAGCAAGCTCAAAAAGGCTCCGACGGTTGGTACATGAAAAATGGAAGGATGTTTAGAACTAACAAAGATGGATTTCTAGACTTAGACATTACTTTTGACCAATTGCAACTCGATATCCAAGAAGATGTCGAAGAATTTCTGAACTTCTCTAAAAGCGCTAACGAAATGACCTCAAAAGAACTAAGAGAAAAAATAACTACTTTTTCCAAACTTGGGTTGGATGTCTCTGGTTTAATAGTTTCCTATCAGTCAAAATTTGCTAACTCGTTGGCTCCCTTAGTAATTTGTATTTTAGGAACTGCCTTATCCCTGTTTTTAAACCTAACAAGTAAATCATGGAGTGTAATTACAACGTTTGTGTTGGTCATAATTTATCAAGGCTCTGGTGCTTGGTTGTCTGCTTTGGGAAAAGAGAAAATAATAAATCCAACGATATCCGTTTGGATTCCCAACATAATATTTGGCATTATTGGTGCTTTTCTATTCTTTATGTTGGATACAAGAGCATCTTATAAACTTTTAGAGCCTCTGAAAAGAATCTTTTCTGTAATATTGTTTATTTTAGTCGGTTCTTCCTTTTTTTCTGCACCGGTGAATATAAACAGTCAAAATTTTTTCTTAAAAGATGATCTATTATTTTTAGAAGGAGACGTCTTTGTAGAATATGAAGGCTCTACGATAAAGGCTGACTCAGCTCAAGGTGAATTAAATGAAGATGGAACAATTAAAGCAGCAACCTTCTATGGAAATATCAGTTATAGATATGAAGATATATCTATACAAGCCTCAGAAATAACCGTAAACTTCGAGGAAGATTCAGCAGTCTTCTTAAATTCCTATACCATACAAAAGTATAAGGGAGATAAAGAAGTAGAGGTACGCATATGGTCTGAAAGTATTCAAAAACCTATGCAAGAGAATATAATAGAAACAAATAAGACCCAATTAACTACGTGTGAGGATTGTATAACTTATTATTTTTCAGCTCGAAAGGTCGACATTTTCCCAGGATATTTTTTGATAGCCCGCGACGTTGTGCTCAGTTTTTTTGGAGTCCCTGTTCTATACCTACCTTTCTATTTTCAAAGTTTATCAGAAGATGAAAAAGAACCCATGTCTCTCACCTTTGGATACGATAACAACGAATTTTCACTACTAACAGAAATAAATTATAAGTTTAAAAATGGATCGAAGGTTCATTTATCTTACAACACAGTCAACGATCTAGCCACACAAGAAACAGATAAAGAAGTGACCCTAAAATACGGTGTCCCTTTTTTATATGGAAGTTTGTATCTCTTTACAAGTCTGAATTCCCCAAATACATACGATAACAACTTAGGTGTTTCATACCAATTTTTCGAAGATAACAAAGCCAGTGAAATTGCCAAATTAGAGCTTCAACTTGAACCGGCAACAGAAAAAAAATCTTTGTCGTTAAATATCCCAAAACTACAAACGAATTTGGGAGATCTTAAAAATATAAGATCACACATTTATTGGGATCCAAAAGGATTTGATGATATTCTTTTTTTAAACGTCGAATCTACAGCTTTTCAAAAAAGATATGGGAGATCTCTGATCTCACTGTCCAAACTTAAGCTCAACTCTCATTCATATGGAGACATATCCGATCTTTCAATGCCCGAGATATGGAATACGAAAGAGACTGAAATAGACATATCAGGAAAATACAACTTCTATGAAACATTTGCCAGAATGTATGGCAACTTTGATTACGCTTATACAACCGTCGGAACGGAAACCACCAAAAATCGATTAACAACAAAAAACACTTTCTCTTACAAAGATACCCTTTATGAAATTAAAAATAATAATTTCGATTTAAAATTCAACATGGAAGATACGATTAATTTCAACTATTATAATGACTTTATACCTGGTGAAACCTACTCTTCTGGAAAATCGCTTTTTAATTACTCTTTAAAACCTGGAATAGATATTAATTTAGGTGCTTTTCAAGTTGGTAACTCCTTAGAATACGTAAAGGTCTTAGAAAACTCTCTCACTCCCTCTGCCACGGACGAATTGAATTACAACGATTACGTAGGATATTCTTTCTCCATATTCGACAAAAATCTTACGAATTCCTCAAGGTTAAGTAGAAGCTTTGATCTAAGAAATACTGAAAACTTCCCCGATTTGCAAAAACTAGAACTTCAAACTCAAACCAACATAAATTTATTAAACACAAAAAATACCTTACAAACAAAAACAGAATTTGATATTTCAGATCTTAATAAGATCCAGCCAGATACCACAAACGTCAAACTAACCAACGTTATTGGCCTTTTAACACATAGAAGTGAATTTGATTATCACCATCAAGAAGAGATTAAGATTGATTATATTGAAAACAGAGAAATTTTGAGGTACAATAGAAATCGACTACAATTTGATTATGACTTATATATTAATGAAAAAACTTTTACCAAAATGGTTCCAGAACTTTTAACATATTTTCTTTTTTATTATGATGGTAACAAGATTTATGGAGATTTTGACATGAAGGAAGAGTACACTCTTTACGACTTAGACATAAATTTCTTAGAAAAAAGTTCGAATTATTCTTTTGGAATCGAGACAACCTACCGTATTTCTGATTATCTAAAAACGGGGTTCCACATAAACAACAGGGATAAAAGTGAATTCGCAAAAATTAACTTCAATTATGATATAGAGGATCAAAGCGTGAATTTTACAGAGTTTGAAATACAAAAACAAATTGTATGCTGGACGTTGAACTTACAGTCTAAGTTTTCCTTATTACCTCAATTTGATTTAACCTCGTTCAGAATATCTTTTTTTATCAATTATATACCTGATAAAAATATCTCTTATGGTGATGATGGGTTTGAATTTGGATTAATGTGAGGAGGAATATGGATGATCTTATACGGAAACGAGGAAAAACAGAAGGATATGGAAATGATCGCCAAAAGAATAGAGATATGTGAAAAGTGCCCTTTGAATCTCACAAGAACTAACGCTGTTCCGGGTTCCGGAAATGTTGACTCACCAATAATGTTTGTAGGTGAAGGTCCTGGAGCAGACGAAGATGCCTTGGGAGAGCCCTTCGTTGGAAGAGCAGGGCAACTTTTAGAAAAGATGCTCAAAGAATATGCAAAATTGGAAAGAAAAGATGTTTTCATCACAAACATCGTAAAATGCAGACCTCCTCAAAACAGGGTCCCCACGCAAGAAGAGGTTAAAAGTTGTCAATCCTACCTTGATGGTCAAATAATCGTCATCAAACCAAAAATAATAGTAACTCTTGGCAACACACCGTTGAATTACTTTACCGGTGAATCTAAGATAACTCAATCACGTGGACGTTTCTTCGATTGGTATGGAAATATTAAAATCTTTCCAACTTTTCATCCAAGCTACCTCTTAAGGAACCAAAGTTTAAAAAAAGGATCTCCAAAGTGGTACGCATACCTGGATATGAGAATAATGGGGATCATGTATAGAGCATTAAAACAAGGTAAAAGTGTTGAAGAGGTTACAAAAACTATTGAAGAAAAGATTAAAAGCCTTGAAAATGCTGGGGGGAGTTAAAATTGAAACTCTTATCCCTAGAAATAGAGGGATTTAAAAGTTTTGGTAGAAGAACATATTTTAATTTAGATAAAAATATTATCGCGATAATCGGTCCAAACGGATCGGGTAAATCCAATATTGTAGACGCGATTAGATGGTTATTAGGAGAGCAGTCTCAAAAACAGATGAGAATATCCGAAAAAAATGATATATTACACATATCAAACAACGGAAATGATTCTTCCAATTATGCAAAAGTTTCGTTGGTGGTACAAAACGACGACAATGAAAAAATCAAGATCTCAAAAATATTGGAGAAAGATTCATCCAACAGGTATTATATAAACAACAAAATTGCCACACTTAAAGAAGTCCAAAATGTATTCAACAAAGGAACGGGGAAAAGCTTTTACTCTATCATTGGACAAGGTCAAATTGGCGAAATAGTTAACTCCTCACCTGAAAATATTAGAGATATCGTATTGGACGCTTCAAACATAGCCAAATACTTAGAAAAAAAAGAAGTATCGATCAATCTTTTGAATAAAACAAACGAAAATTTAGACAGAATAAACGATTTACTATTCGTCGTAGATAAAAGATTAAAATCTTTATCCATTAGAGCCGGAAGGGCACGAAAATACCTTGAATATCGTAATGAAATAAAAAGGATAGGAAAGATGTATTTTGGTGCTTCCAAAGTATCTTTTCTAAAAAAGATTGAAAAACATCAAAAAGAAATACAAGAAAATTCTCAAAAAATGAAATCTCTGCTATCAGAGCTTTTTGAAGTAGAACGCGGTTACAGAAATTTAAAAAGCGAAATAGAAGATACAGACAAACAACTATCCATCAACGGAGACATAGTGGAAAACTACAGGCAAAGGGTTCAAACGATAGAAAATGAAAAAAATCAATTAACAGAAGAACTAAATGAGAACAACTCTGCAATAATAAGCAAAGAATGGGAACTAAACTCTCTAGAAGAAAAAATGGGTAAACTTGAACAACAGTTAAAAGAACTATCTAAAAATGAAAAAGATTTTAAAGAAATAGAAGAAAAAACACAATACAAAACTAACATTATCAACGAAAAAAAGAATCGTATTACACAAGAAATAGAAAAACAAGAAGAAACGATCAAAAGCTTAGAATCTGAATTATCCAAGATATCCCAAGAAAAAGAAAGAAAAGAAACAGAGCTAAAAAATCACCAGACGACATATGGCAGTAACCAAGAAAGAATTGCCTTGCTAAAAGATCAAATAAATACATTGAAAACAAAATTAGAAAACAACTCACAAAAAATGAAAGAAATAGAAGACCTACTATCTCATTCAAAAGGAACCGAAATCCAATTAGAACAAAGGTTAAAAAAGAAATTCGACGAGTTAAAACAAACAGAAAACTCTTACAATACACTTTTATCAGAAATTGACTCTCTTCAACAACAAGAAAAGAATCTTTTTTACACATATCAATCTTTAAACAGACAGATCAACGAATACGAAGGATTCTCAACAACGATAAAAGAATTTTTCAAAGCTTTCAAAGATGACGATAATGTGGTGGATGTCGTTGCTAATTTAATTAACACAGAAGAAAGGTATGAAGAAGCGGTCTCAACGATAGCCAGTTCAAGAATACAAAACATAGTAATAAAAAACTCATCAAAGGCAAAAGAATATTTGGACCTTGTGAAAAAAGGCAATAATGGTAAGATCACTCTTCTTCCACTTGATCTATTAAGAACCAAAGTTCTATTACAAAAAAAGTACTTAAACGAACCTGGAACAATAGATTTTGTAATCAATCTAATAAACTACCAGAAAGAATACCAAAAAGTTATGGAATACGTTTTCTCTAATGCGTTATTAGTCGATAATATTGAAACAGCAATAAAAATATCCAAAATGAAGTATCCTGGAAATATTGTTACTCTCAGTGGCGAATTAGTCTACTCTTCTGGGGCGATAACCGGTGGAAAATCTAAATACGATCATTCTTCTACCGTTCTTAAAAGAAAAAGAGAGGTCTCAGAAATCGAAGAGGGCCTAAAAAAGATTAAAGCGGATCTTTCAAACAAACAAACGGAATACAACAAAGTAAAAGAAAAACTTAACATTCAAAAAGAAGAGTTGGAATCTATAAAAGACGACTTAAGACAGACAACATTAACAAAAAACACACATGACCTTGACTACAAAAAAATCAAGGAAGAAATAAAAAATCTGCAGGAAAATATAGCTCTCTACAACGAAAAATTAGCGAACTACGAAGAAAAAAACAAAACACTTGATCAAGAGATTTCATCATTAAAAACATGGTTAGAAAATAACCATCAATTAACCACCCAAACAACCAAAAAAATTCACGAGATCGAAGAAACCCTCAAAGACAAAAGAATCCAACTCAATCAAGTAGAAAAAGAGCTTATAGGCCAAGAAATGGAACTAAAAAGCATAAAAGAAAAGTACTCATACTACAAAAATCAAAAGTTAGAAATTGAAAATGAATTAAAAGAAATAAAAATCAAACAGCAAAAAGCAAAAACACTTTTTGATAGCTTAAAAGAAAAGAACGATAAAATAAAAACTGACATAAACGAACTCAGCAAAGAAAAGGACTCGCTTAACAATGAAATTTCAAAATTATTTGAACTGATGAAACAAAGTAGAACAGGCAAACACAACAAAGCTAAAGACCTGGAAAATTATGAAAACCGTTTAGACAAATTAAAAACTGAAATAAACACAATAAAACAAAAAAATCAAGAGATTGAATTTGAAATAAAAGAAGCGAACCACAACATACAGTTCCTAAAAGAAAAGGCTCAAAACTTAGAAATTAATGAAGAAGAGTTCGAGTTAAAAGAGTTATCCGACAAAGACATTGAGGCTCTTGGGAACAAACAAAAAGAATTGGAAAGTTCATTAAAAAAGCTAGGTTCTGTTGATTTAACTGTTTTAGACGAATACGAAGAAGTAGAAAAAGAATACCAAGAAAATCTGAAAAACAAAGAAGATATAATGAAATCAATAAATTCTCTAAAACAAAGTATAAAAAATCTAGACGAAGAAGCTCAACGACAATTCGATACTTTTTTTAACAATCTGAACAAAGAATTCTCTTTCTTTATCTCAAAACTTTTTCCAAATGGATACGGTGAACTCAGATTAATTGGTGAAGGCAAGGAGTTTGAAAAAGGGATCCAAATATCCGTAAAAAAAGCAGGGATGAATTTTCAAAAGCTCTCTCTCTTTTCAGGAGGTGAAAAAGCTCTCATAGCCATTGCTTTTCTTTTCTCGCTTATGAGTCTAAACCCCAGTCCTTTTTATATACTAGATGAAATCGATGCTCCTTTGGACGATCTAAACGCATCCAAAATATCAGACTTAATATTAGAGAACTCTAAAAAATCCCAATTTTTGATAATAACCCACAATAAGATAGTGATGGAAATTGCAGAATTTTTTTATGGAATAACCATGAGGGAAGGAATAACACACCTAGTTCCTGTTGATTTTAAGGAGTTAGAAAGATGAAAGCCGTATTAGAAACACCTATCGGAAGTGTCATAATAAACGTTAAAAACGACAAGATAACTAAGATAAAACTAACCTTGTGGGAACAGGTCTCAGGGCAAAAAGATAAAGATTTTCCTTCCTTAGACGGGTGGGGAGCGGGGCAAAGGGGC
>NZ_AZRL01000007.1 GCF_002895525.1 Petrotoga olearia DSM 13574 | reverse complement strand
TACACTTTTCATTTAGTAAGTGCAATTACTTCTAATCAACTATAAATACTGTTAATTGAATTTGGAATTTAGGTAAAAAGTGTATATACTAACAATGAGAGATGATTCACTTATTAAAATTTATGAAGGAAGTGATTAAAAGTGGATACACTTTTAAAAAAAGTAGAACTTCCAAACGGTGAAACTATGGGATATAGATACAAACAAGGTGGAGAAAAGACTTTGCTTTTGGTTCACGGAAATATGACTTCCTCAAAGCATTGGGATGTTTTTATGGAAGCTTTTGATTTAGATTACACTATTTACGCGCCCGATCTAAGAGGATTTGGCATCTCAACTTATAACACTCCTATCGATTCTCTTGATGATTTTATGGAAGATTTAAAATTATTCGTAGATGAATTGGGCTTGTCAAAATTTGATCTTATGGGTTGGTCAACGGGTGGAGGAGTTTGCATGATTTTCGCTGCGAATTATCCACGTTATGTTGACAAATTAATACTGTTGGAATCTGTTGGAACAAGAGGTTATCCTATATTGAAAAAAGATGAAAAAGGTAAGCCTATAAAAGACGAATTTTTGAAGACAAAAGAAGAGATAGCTCAAGATCCTGTTCAGGTCGTTCCCATTTTGAATGCATATAACAATAAAGACAAAGATTTTCTTAAAGTAGTTTGGGAATCAACCATATACACACACAATAAGCCCGAACCCCAAAAATACGAAGAATATTTGGATGATATGTTAACTCAGAGGAATTTGGTTGATGTAGATTATGCTCTGGCAACTTTTAATATAAGTGAAGATTATAACGGGATAAAGCAAGGTGACGGAAGAGCTAAAAATATAAAATGCCCTACTTTGATATTGTGGGGAGAGAATGATTTGGTAGTTCCAGAAAAAATGGCTCTTGATATACTAAACGATATAGGAGAAAAAGCCAAACTAGTTTATCTAAAAAATTGTGGGCACTCTCCGATAATAGACGATCTAGATCAATTGATAAAAGTTATAAAAAATTTTTTAATTGTGTGAGAACTGATTCATATGTTATATTCTGATACTTAAAAATACAATGATTTCCAAAAATAATACTTTGATTTTGAAAAGGGGTACAGTGTAAAGGTGAGATAAAGCAAGTTTTAGAGTTTCTGAAGACAGTAAATATTAGATTTGAAAGGAGGAACTGATATGAATGTAGGAATAATGGGGTTAGGGGTTTACATACCTGATAATTACATCTATGCCGAAGAAATAGCCAAGAAAACTAATATTCCACAATGGGTAATAGAAGAAAAATTTGGTATTTTAAAAAAACCCATTCCTGGTCCTGAGGACACAACAAGTTATATGGGTATTCAAGCGGCTAAAGAAGCTATCAAAGACGCAGGTATAGATCCAAATGATATAGATTTAGTCATATGGAATGGTGGTCAACACAAAGATTATCCATGTTGGCTTGCTAGCTTAAAAGTTGCCCACGAGGTTGGAGCCACTCGGGCATGGGGATTTGATATGGAGGCAATGTGTGGATCGATGATGGTTGGAATGGAGACAGCCAAATCCCTTATGATGAATAATGACAGTTTGAATACCGTATTACTTGTAAGTGGTTACAGAAATGGTGATTTGATCAATTATGAAGTTCCAGAAACCTCTTTTATGTTCGATCTTGGAGCAGGAGGGGCAGCTTTAATATTAAGGAAAAATTTAAATAAGAATTTGATTTTATCATCCGCTTTTAGAGGAGATGGCTCTTTTTCAGAGCAATGTGTAATAGAAGTAGGAGGAACTAAAAAATGGCCTATGAAACCAGAAGATGCTAATAAGTATTACTTTACAGTAAGAGATTCCGAAAAATTCAAAGCAAATTTGAATGAAAAAACCATGCCTAACTTTTATGGAGTAATCAGAGATTCCTTAAAAAAGTCCGGATATAGTGAGAAAGATATGGGATATCTAGCCATTCTTCACTTTAAAAGATCTGCTCATAAGGCTGTTTTAGAAGAATTGGGCTTGAAGGAGGAACAAACAACTTATCTTGAAAATTACGGTCATCTTGGACAAAACGACCAGGTGTTATCTATGAAATTGGCTTTAAAGGAAGGAAAAATCAACTCTGGAGACATCGTTGTTATGGTAGGAGCCGGTATAGGTTTTGTTTGGGCTGCAACCACAGTAAAGTGGGGTTAAATAGAAAAATATCGCTAAAGTGAGGTGGAGTATTAATGGATAGAATGAAAGACAAAGTTTGTGTAGTTACAGGAGGAGGCAGAGGGATAGGGAAAAGTATCGTTGAGAAATTTGCTGAAGAAGGAGCAAAGATTGTTTTTGCTTTAGACATGAATCAAGAAATTCTTTCTCAGTTACAGAATCAATTAGTAGAAAATGTGAGAGGTTATCTGCTGGATGTAACCGATAGGCCTGCTATAGAAGAATTCGTTGAAAAAGTAAAAGAAGAGTTTGGAAGAATCGATGTATTAGTGAACAATGCAGGTATAACCAAGGACGCTTTAATAGGTAGGATGCAAGAAGAAGATTGGGATAAGGTCATCGAAGTAAATTTGAAAGGCGTCTTCAATATGACACAGTTTGTCTCAAATCTTATGTTAGAAAATGGAAAAGGAAGTATCGTAAATATATCTTCAATCGTAGGAGAAAGAGGGAATGTTGGACAAACCAACTATGCAGCTTCAAAAGGTGGAGTTATATCTATGACATATACTTGGGCTAAGGAATTTGCAAGAAAAGGTGCGAATATTAGGGTTAACGCTGTCGCTCCTGGGTTCATTAAGACCCCAATGACAGAAAAAATTCCTGAAAAAGTATTAGAAAGCATAAAATCAAAGATAACTTTAGGAAGAATGGGAGAACCTGAAGAAGTGGCGAATGCAGTATTATTTTTAGCTTCTGATGAAGCTTCTTATGTGACTGGTCATGTTTTTGATGTAAACGGGGGAACTACTCTATAACCATTTTTTGAATGTTATAGATACTTTAGAAATAAAATGGTTTTTTAAAGGGTTATAGAATGAAGCTCTTCCCTATCCTGTTGAGTCATTTAATGGACCAAGAAGCGTTGAAGCAAGTTTTAGAATTTCTGAATGTAGTTTGAATTTTTGATTTAGGAGGTACTTTCAAAATGTGGAAAGAAAAATATAAGCAAAAATTAATGTCAATTGATGATGCAATATTAAGCCTGCCGAAAAGAGTTTCGGTGGTTGTGAGCATGGCAGCAGCTGAAGGCCAAGGCTTTTTGAAAAATGTTCATAAATTTAAAGATCATTTTGAAAAAATAAAAGTAATAACTTGTTTAGATATGGGATATTATGAATTCTTTTTAAACAAAGAGTATGAAGGTACTTTCGAGTTACAAACATGGTTCTATGCCGAACCTACGAGAAAATCCAAGCATGAAGATAAATTAAAGATATTAGATTATATACCCAATAATCTTCATATGGCTGGGTTAGACAAGGTTATGGCTGAAAAAGAGGAAGGAAATACCTTGGTGTTTTGGGGAACTTCCACTCCTATGAGAGAAAAAACTGGATACTTTAATTTAGGTATCTCTAATGTGTATGAAAAAGATTTAGCAGAAAATGCTGATATAGTTGTAATGGAAGTCAATGAAAAAATGCCATATGTGCACGGGGACACTGAATGGCATATAAACAATGTAAATGTTGTTGTTGAGTCTAATTGGGAGATTCCTGAAATACCTATCTCAGAACCTAAAGAAGAAGAAAAAAAGATTGCTCAGTACATAGCAGATATCATAGAGGACGGTTCGACCTTACAGATAGGGATAGGTGGGATCCCCAATGCAGTAGCAAAACTACTTGAAACAAAAAAAGATTTAGGCATTCATACTGAAATGCTTACTGAATCAATGATAGATCTCTTTGAAAAGGGCGTAATAACCAATATGAGAAAGTCTCTTTGGAAGGGGAAATTTGTAATAGCTTTTGCTCTAGGAACAAAGAGAATGTATGAATTCATTGACGATAATCCTGGTATTTTTGAGCTCAGGGGGAGATTTGTTAATGATCCTTATGTGGTTTGTCAGAACGACAATATGGTAAGTTTAAACACAGCGATTTCATTAGATCTGACGGGACAAGTTGTTTCAGAAGCAATAGGCACAAAACAGTTTTCTGGAACAGGAGGCCAGTTAGACACTCATAGAGGAGCTATAAAAAGCAGAAATGGGAAAGGTATCATCGCCCTACGATCCACGGCAAAAAAAGGAAGCATTTCAACGATAGTACCTATGCTTCCACAGGGAGCTCCAATTACTGTTCCAAGACAGGATTTGGATTATGTGGTAACAGAATGGGGAATAGCTCACTTGAGGGGTAGAAGTGCAGGTGAAAGGGCTAAGAAGTTAATATCAATATCTCATCCAGACTTTAGAAAAGAATTAGAGCAGGAAGCTATAAAGATGGGGTTGATATAGTACTTAATAGTAATTAGACTATACAGGAGGTAGAAACAATGAATAAAGTTTATATAATATCTGCAAAAAGAACGGCCATTGGTACTTTCGGCGGGACCTTAAAAGATGTTCCTGCAACCAAATTGGGAGCGGAAGTTGTGAAAGGAGTTCTAAAAGAAGCTCAAGTAAATCCTGAAAATGTTGATGAAGTAATTGTTGGGAATGTTTTGATGGCAGGTCAAGGTATGGGTCCGGGAAGACAAGTCTCCATGTATGCAGGGATTCCAGAAGACAAGCCCGGCTACGCAGTTAATATGTTATGTGGAAGCGGTATGAAAAGCATAATGATCGGGGCTACAGATATTAAAACAGGTGACGCTGATCTTGTTGTGGCTGTGGGGATGGAAAGCATGTCAAACGTTCCTTACCTTTTGCCATCTATGACTAGATTTGGAAATAAATTTGGATCATTTGAAGTTCAAGATCATATGATATTAGACGGGCTCACAGATGTTTTTAATAACTATCATATGGGAGTAACTGCAGAAAACGTCGCCAAAAAACATAATATTTCTCGTGAAGAACAAGACGATTTTGCTTATACGAGTCAAATGAGAGCTAAAGATGCTATAGAATCCGGAAAATTTAAAGATGAAATAATACCAATTGAAGTAAAAAGAAAAAAGGAAACCGTTCTTTTTGACCAAGACGAGCATCCGAGATTTGATGTAACGAAAGAAAAACTTGCCAAACTTAAACCTGCATTTGTAAAAGAAGGAACCGTAACAGCTGGGAATGCTTCTGGAATAAACGATGGTGCAAGTGTTATTTTATTAGCCTCAGAAAGGGCTGTAGAAAAATATGGGTTAAAACCAATAGCAGAATTAGTTGGTTATAATCAGGCGGCTGTAGACCCTGCATACATGGGCTTAGGTCCAGTTCCGGCAGTAAAAGGACTTTTAGAAAAGATCAAAATGGATATAACAGATATGGAATTAATCGAACTAAACGAAGCGTTTGCTGCCCAATCTTTAGGGGTTATAACAGAGTTAGGAGATATTTATGGAAAATCTAAAAGCTGGTTCCTTGAAAGAACCAATGTGAATGGTGGAGCAATTGCTTTGGGTCATCCTATTGGAGCATCGGGGAATAGGATAGTTGTTACACTTCTTTACGAAATGAAAAAAAGAAATAGCGAATTTGGGCTAGCATCACTTTGTATCGGTGGAGGTATGGGAACGGCTTTAGTGGTAAAAAATATATGGAGGTGAGGAAGGTGAAAAGAAGCATAGGTTTGGCCTTTTTTTTGGTTGTCATATTTTCGTTTGCTATGGCAGTAGATCCTATCAAAATCGGCGCTGTAAATCCTTTAGGAGATATAACTGGCGACCAAAGTACAAAGGCAATGAGATTGGCTGTTAAAGAGATTAACGACGCTGGTGGAGTTTTGGGTAGACCGTTGGAACTTATAGTTATAGACTCAGAGTTAAATCCAGCGAAAGGTGCTGCAGCAATCGAGAGATTAGCAACCGTTGAAAAAGTAGATTTTTTCGTTGGTGGAATGGCTAGTGGTGTACATTTAGCGCAAGTGCCTATTCTTAAAAAATACCAAAAGATTACTGTTTGGGCAGGAGCAGCTTCCCATCAAGCTGAAATAGCTATGGGTCCAGATGCAGATTGGTATTTCCACATTCATCCTTGGGATTATCAACAAGGAGAAGGTTATGGAATAGGTTGGAGAGAAATAGTTCAGGCATATCCAAATGTTGATATTAAAAAAATCTTTTTGGCGTATGAAGAAGGAGCATTTGGCACTGACTCATATACAGCTTATTTAGATCTTTATGAGTTAGCAAAGAAAGGTGAAGGTCCATGGCAAGGAATTATGGATGAATTTAAAGGAGCTTCATTTAAGAGTGCAGCCCTCGGAGGGGGAGATTATAGGGCAATGTTAAATCAAGCAAAGGCTTTTGATCCGGACCTATTCGTTTGGGCAGGATACGACGCTGATGCCATACCAATTGTAGCGCAGGCAAAAGAAGTGAATTTCGCTCCTGACTTGTTAGTAGGAGCTCCTCCAGGTTGGCCAGCAGACTTTGGGAAAAATCCTTTAGCAGAGAACGTGATTCTTTATGGTATGTGGGCTCCGACTTTAAATGATGTAAGTCCTGTAGCTAAACATTTTTATGATGCTTACGTGGAAATGTGGAAAGAAGAACCTGCAACCTACTTCGCTCCTCTTGGATATACTAATATTTATTTTTTAGTTGAGGGGATAAAAAAAGCAGGTAGCCTGGATAAAGAAGCTATCATTTCTGCATTGAGAACCATTGAATATGAATCTCCGTTGGGCGAAGTGTTGAAAATTGAACCAAGCAGAATAATAACAAATCAAGGATTCAAATATCAGAAAATTTTGCAATGGCAAAATGGTAGACAAGAAGTTATTTGGCCTTTAGACCTTGCAACGGCAACTTTAGCGTATCCTTTCGCTTTTGGAAAATAGTAAAGTTAAATTTTTGGAGCAAGGGGGTTGGAAGGTATTCCTTCCCCCTTTCATTTAAAAAAACGGTGGTGATTATGTTGAATTTTCTGAATTTTCGACTTAACAAAACATTTTTAATTTTTCTCGTTTTTTTGGTGGTTATTGCTATTTGGAAGCCCATACCTTTGATCTATGGCCTTCAACGCGGTGGTTTATATTCTTTAATCGGTTTACCTTTGGCTTTAATATTAGGAATCGTTGGTATATTAAACTTAGCTCATGGAGATTTTTTGACTTTAGGTTTATATATAGGTTATATTTTTTTCACTCAATTAGGGTTAGACCCACTTATTTCCGTGTTTCCATTATTTATTTTAATGTTTTTATTGGCAATAGGGATTTATCAGATTTCAATAAAATACGTGTTAAAAGCAGGAGAACTGAACCAACTGTTATTAACGTTTGGGATATCTATGGTAATTATAGAGCTTATAAAAATAATTTGGACTACACGCCCAAGAAATATTTATACTCCCTATGCTTCTTCATCTATAACTATAGCAAACTTCTCTATTGGTATTTATGAATTTATTTATCCAATAGTGGCGATTGGAGTGCTTGTCTTTCTTCAGCTTTTTTTGAAAAAGACTCTTTTAGGACAAGCAACCAGGGCGGTTGGACAAAACCCAAAAGGAGCTGAAATTGTAGGTATAGATACTAACAAAGTATATCTTATCGTTTTTGCTATTGCTTTTGGAATTATTGGAATTGCTGCAGGGATAATGTTGCCAAGGACATCCATATTTCCCTTGTCAGGGAATGCATATACTTTAAAGGCCTTTGCTTTAGCAGCTATGGCAGGCTTGGGTAATTTAAACGGCATTTTAATTGGTGGGATCACTTTAGGGGTAGTAGAGGCAGTTGTTCAATCAATTCCTGGATACAGTGGATGGTCAGATTTAGTTTTTTTTGGAGTATTAATTATCGTAATATTAATTAGAGCATACAGGGGGTCAGAGTCATGAAAAAAATCTTAACTCCTTTAATAGCGGTTATAGCAACAGGACTATTAATATTTTTGCCTTTCTATACTGGAGCGTATTTTCTACATGTAGTTATGACTATTTTAATATATATGACGTTATCTTTGAGCTGGGATATGATGTTGAGAACGGGTCAATTATCCTTTGGAGTAGCTGGTTTTTTTGGGGTAGGTGCTTATGTATCGATAGTTTCCTTTTCAAATTTTGGAATTAATCCTATATTTAGCATATTTCTTGCAGGGGGTTTTATTGCACTAATAGCTTTGGCATTAGGATTTGTCGTTCTTAAATTGAGAGGAATTTATTTTGCAATCACCACTTTAGCCTTGACAACGGTTTTTTCCGTTATTATCAGGAATACTCCCCGTTTAACCGGTGGAGCAAGTGGGAAGGTTATACCTAATGTAATATTTCAAGGAGATTCATCAAAGATATATTGGTTGATATTGGCCTTAGCTCTATCGACAATTTTAATTTCTGAAATATTTAGTCGAACAAGGGTTCATTTTGCCATCAACTCAATAAGGACAGATGAAGTTGTGGCTAAATCGACTGGTATTAATATTTTTAAATATCTGATAATTATCTTTATTATAACAGCAGCTATTCAAGGGGTAACTGGGGCCGTGTACTCTCAACAATACGGATTTGTTTCTCCCGAAACAACCTTTTCTTTAGATTTTCTCTTATTACCTATGGCAATGGCACTTGTTGGAGGAATATATTCTACATGGGGCCCTGTTATTGGAGCAATCGTTTTAGGGTTTGCATCTGAATATTTAAAATTAATCATGCCCTATGGTCATCTTATAATTTATGGAATAATCATAATTCTTATAATATTGTTCTTACCAAAGGGAATATTTGGATCTTTAAAAAGTAAAATACAATCTAGTAAGTAGCAAATGTTGTATCGCTACTATATACTACCCAATCTTTCTCTAAAGTTTCATTTGTTTAGTGGCATCGTTAGATATTAGGCCAGTTGAGATCGATGTGGGGGGGTAAAACGAGCTTTAGAGTTTCTAAAGATAGTTTAGTGCCTTATTAAGGAGGGGAACATGATGCAAATAGTATCTACAAAAAAATTAGTGAAAAAATTTGGAGGATTAGTAGCTGTAAATGACGTTACGATGGGTATAGAAGAAAAAGAAATTTTAGGTATTATTGGACCGAATGGTGCTGGGAAAACCACTTTTGTTAATTTAATAGCTGGTATGTATTATCCCACTGAAGGTGAGATCACATTTGACAATCAGAACATTGAAAAATATCCACCTCATATTCGAGCAAGAATGGGGCTCTCAAGAACTTTTCAAGTTGTAAGGCCATTGCAAGGGTTTACAGGTTTAGAAAATATTATGGTTGGTGCGTTGTTTGGGGATGGAGAGAACTTAAAACGCGCAAGGGAAACCGCAAATGAAATATGTGATCTTTTAGAACTGGAAAATAGGAACCAATCTATAGATAAATTAACTGTTCTTGACTTAAAAAAAGTGGAAATAGGGAGGGCTTTAGCCTCCAAACCAAAAGTTTTATTTTTAGATGAAGTAATGGCTGGGTTAAATTCTGATGAGACCTGGCAAATGATTGACTTGGTGAAAAAGCTTAGAGAAAGTGGAATAACGATAGCCGTAATTGAACATGTAATGGGGGTAATAAAAGAGTTAACAGACAGAGTGGTAGTTTTAGAATCTGGAAAAATTATAGCAGAAGGGGTCTATCAGGAAGTTTCAAAAGATCCCAAAGTTGTATCCGCGTACTTAGGGGAGGAAGACTGATGCTTGAAATCAAAAATTTGAATTTAAAATATGGAAGAATACAGGTAATCTGGGATTTGACAATGTCAATTTATAATAATGAAGCTGTAGGCATTTTTGGACCCAATGGGGCCGGTAAAACTACATTAATCAGCTCAATCGTTGGTTTAATAAAACCAGAAAAAGGAGATCTCATTTTTGAAGGAAATTCCTTAATTGGATTTAAAACTCATGAAATAATAAGAAAAGGGATTTCCCTGGTTCCCCAGGAAAGAGAATTATTTCCTTTTATGACAGTAGAGGAAAATTTAAAATTAGGAGCTGCCTATGTGCCAAATGCAAGGAATAGAATAAGTGAAAATTTGGATTTTGTCTTTGAAATTTTTCCAATATTAAAAGAAAGAATTCATCAGTTAGCTGGCACTATGAGTGGTGGTCAACAAAGAATGTTGGCTATTGGAAGGGCATTAATGGCAAATCCTAAATTACTAATTCTTGATGAACCTTCATTGGGATTACAGCCTTCTCTTGTTATAGAATTGTTTCAAAAATTAGTAGAGATTAAGAAATCTGGGGTATCGATAATGTTGGCAGAACAGAACGTAAAACAAGGGCTAAAAGTTATTGATAGAGGTTACGTGCTAGAAAACGGGAAGATTGTTATGGAAGATATTGGCCAGAATCTTGCTAACAGCCCACACATTCAAAAATCTTATCTTGGGGTGTAAATACTTAAAAATAATAGTTTAAGAAGGGATTGATATGTTTTTTAAAAGTATTGGAAGTAAGATAATTTTGATTATAATAATTACTTTTCTTTTTTTCAGTTTATCTATTTCATACAACATATATTCTTTAATCAATTCTAATAACGCTTTAGAGGAATACAAACTTATGGCCGATCACGTTAATTCTTTCTCACAAGCTGAATTCAACTTTTTTCAAGCTACAATTAGCTTAAAAGATTACACTGATAGTTTTGAAGAACAGAAGGCCGATGAGTTTTTAAGTTATATAGGAAGTGTCAAAGACGATTTATCTACTCTTTCAACGTATAACTTAGAAGAGGTACAGTCGAATTTTACTAATTACGAATCCCTTTTCAATAAATTAGTTACTTTAAACCAAGGGAAAAATAATCTTATAGATGAATTTTTAAATCATGGATATGAATTAGAGAATAATATCAATGTTTTTATCGACTTAATACAAAAAGTTGGTGGTTCTTCCTCTTTGTCTATATATTCTCAAAGAATTTTGCAGTACAAGAACACAATTATTGATTTGTCTACACAATATTTCACAAGTTTATCTGAGGGAGATATGAATAATGTAATTAAGGAGTTCGAAAATTTAGACTTGCAACTTTCTACTTTAGGATATAGCATAATAAATCAGGAACTAAATAATGCTTTTTCAGAACTGTTGGAGATCGTTACTTCATTCAAAAACACCTTTAACCAAATAGTCACAGCGATAGAATCCCAAGAGCCCATAATCGAGCAGATGGAACAAGCAAGGGTAGAGATACTGAACCTATTAGATGAACAAAGAATGGAATTAAAGGTTCAACAAGACACATTAGGTCCATCCCTCATAGAAGAAAACAACAGAGCAATAGCATTGACAATTATCTTAACCGTAATTGCCTTTGTAGTATCAATAATAATGGTCATCTATCTAATAAGAAGTATAACGAAACCACTGTTAGAGTTCAAAAACAAGATAAACCAATTCAAAGAAGGAGACCTAACGGTAAACTTTGAAAGTAAAAGCAAAGACGAAATAGGGCAGATGGCCAACGCTCTATCAGAAATGAGTAAAGAACTAAGAAAATCCATGGGCTCAATAATGCAAGCATCAAACAAAGTAGAAAATGCATCAGAAAGTCTAACGCAATCATCACAAGAAAGCAGAAAAAGCTCAGAAGAACTCAAAAACCAAATGGACAAGATACAAACAAACGCTGAAGAAACGGCAGGAAACGTAGAAGAAGTAACCTCAGGGGTAGACGAAGTAGCAAGGGCGGCACAAGGAGTATCCCAAGACGCGCAAAAGCTAAGTGAAGAAGCAGATGAAACAAGTAAAGCTGCAGAAGAAGGAAGCAAAACGATAGAAAGTATAAGTCAAGCTGTGAAAGAAGCGGTAGAAAGGGCAAAAGAAAGCCAAAAAGAAGTAGAAACACTTGCAAGCAATGCCAAGAACGTACAAAGTATAGTAGAAACAATAAACTCAATAACTGAACAAACGAACCTGCTAGCGCTGAACGCAGCGATAGAAGCAGCAAGGGCAGGGGAAGCAGGAAGAGGATTTGCAGTAGTAGCGGATGAAATAAGGAAGTTAGCGGAAGAATCAAGAAATGCAACGGATGAAATATCCCAAATACTAACCAACATAACGCAAGGAACGAACAAAGTAAACGAATCGACGAACAAGGTAGTAGGAACGATAGGAGAAATAAACGAAAAGATGGTGAATGTACAACAAAGTTTCAACAGGATAAAAGAAAGGATAGAAAGGATGGACCAAGGTATAGAAAACATGACGGCAAGTGCAGAAGAACAAAGTGCAAGTGCGCAAGAGATGAGCACAGCGATGGACAGGGTAGCGAAAGCGGTAACACAGATAAGTGAACAACTAGAAAGATCAAGAAATGTAATAGACGAACAAGTAAACCAAGCTGTAGGAATAAACGAAGAAGCGAAAGAGTTGAGTGATTTAGCCACAGAGTTAAAAGGGTTGGTTGAAAGTTTTAAGATATAAAATTTTGCTGCTTTATGCAAAAGTGTTCTTTATAATGTCTTAGAAATAATTTCCATATTCTCATTTGCGTAACTTTTGCTGTTTTATGCAAAAAACTTTGAATTTGAATTTGGGGTCTTTAAGGGGATTACCCCTTAACGTTTGGGTGAATGGACGCTAAAACAAGTTTTAGAGTTTCAAAAGACAGTAGCTGAAAATATAAATAGGAGGATTTCAAATGAAAATACTAGTGATCAACTCTGGAAGTTCATCCTTAAAATATCAAGTATTAGAAATGGAAAAAGAAGACTGTCTGGTTAAAGGGTTGGTTGAAAGGATAGGAGAAGAAGAGTCAGATATAGAGCAAGAAAGTAAAGAAAAAGAGTACAAAAACATAACCAAGATAAAAGACCATGAAGAAGCGTTAAAAAAAGCTATAGAATTGATAACTGATACTGAATATGGGTGTTTGAAAGAATTAGGAGAGATAGATGCGGTTGGACACAGAGTTGTACATGGAGGAGAAAAGTTTTTCTCTTCTGTATTGATAGATGAAGAAGTTATTAGAGCTATAGAAGAAAACTCTGATCTTGCACCTTTACATAATCCTCCCAATTTGATGGGCATAAGAGCTGCCAAAAAATTATTACCCAAAGTACCCCAAGTAGCGGTATTTGACACAGCATTTCATCATTCGATGCCAGAAAAGGCGTACATGTATGGGTTACCTTACGAACTCTACCAAAAGCACAAGATAAGACGTTACGGATTTCATGGGACCAGTCACAGGTATGTATCTCAAAAAGCTTCTGAGATATTAAGAAAAGATATAAAAGAATTAAAGATGATAACTGCACATTTGGGTAATGGTGCATCATTAGCTGCGATTGACAGAGGGAAAGTAGTTGACACATCGATGGGATTCACGCCTTTGGAAGGATTGATAATGGGCACAAGAAGTGGAGATATAGATCCAGGGATAGTTCTTTTCCTTACAAGAAATGGTTACAGTGTAGATGAAGTAGACGATTTATTGAACAAAAGAAGTGGTGTCTATGGTTTAAGTGAAATGAGCAACGACATGAGAGACATCAGAAAAGGAATAGAAAATGGGGATAAAAAGGCAAAGTTGGCATACGATGTGTATGTATATCGTTTAGCAAAATACATAGGAAGTTATATAACCATACTAAAAGGATTAGATGCATTTATATTCACAGCGGGTGTGGGAGAAAATGACGAACATGTAAGAATGGATGTCTGTGATTATTTAGACATCTTTGGAGTTAAAATTGATAAAGAAAAAAATACTTTGTTGAATAGAAAAGAAGGGATTATCTCAACTTCAGACTCTGATGTAGATGTACTGATAGTAAAAACTAACGAAGAATTAATGATAGCTCAGGATACTAAAATAACAGTTAAAAAGTTTCAAAATGCGGCTAAAGAGGTTAAGGTGTAGCAAAGAAGGTGTGGTTTTTAGAAAATTTAACTTTATCAAGAGAGGTGAGAAAGGTGAAAAGATTTATTGGTATGGTTTTTGTGGTTTTGCTGTTAGTTTCAGCATTTTCGGAAGTAGGAGTAACTGATGATAAGATCTTAGTAGGTACTTTTCAAGCTATGTCGGGGCCTGTTGCACCTATAGGAAGACCTATGGCGCAAGGCATGCAAGCTTATTTTAATTACATCAACGACAACGGCGGTATCTATGGAAGAAAGATTGAGTTAATAGTAGCTGATGATCAGTTCAACCCTGCTAGAACGGTTGTAGAAGTTAGAAGAATGGTTGAGCAAGATGGTGTTTTTTCTATCGTTGGAGGACTTGGTACCCCAGGTATTTTAGCTGTACAAAATTATCTGAATAATGGAGGCGTTCCCTTTGTTTATCAAGGTGGGGGCTCTATAGAATTCAGTCTTCCACCAAGAAAGTATATTTTCCCAGTTCAACCTAATTACATAGTAGAAGGGAACATAGCAATGAACTATTTGGTAGAAAAGGGACATGAAAGAATAGCAATCGTTTATAGAAATGCAGAAGATGGTCAAGAGTTCAGTGAATCAGCGGTAGGTACATTAAAAGCCTTGGGCATGGAACCCGTTGCAAACATTGCAGTGGATCCTTTTAAAAGTGATTTTACATCTGAAGTAACACGTTTGCTATCTGCTAGACCCGATGCCGTAGCTGTTATGCTGTTTCTTCCTCAATCTGTCGGTTTTGTACGCCAAGCCAAACAATTCGGTATGACCAATCAAAGATATCTTTTGACGTATTCAAATGCCGATGAGAGTTATCTACAATTAGCTCAAGAAGCAGGAGATGGTGTTGAGGTAATGGCCTGGGTTGCCGTAAACTTTACAAACCCTGAGGAACCTGCTATAAAAATATGGCAAGAATACTATGAAGGTATTCCTAACGCCTATGCTATCGCCGGTATGATAGCTGCAGAAGTTTTCGTTGAGGGTGTTAAAAGGGCAGGTCCTGATTTGACTAGAGAAAAGTTAGTTTCCGCTTTGGAGACTTTAGACAATTGGAAAGGTAATTACATCACCCTTGGTGACGAAAATCATGGTTTGAGTTATAAGCCTGTTTCTGCAGGTTTTGATTCCAGAATGGGAATGACTTCTATGTATGTTCTAAAATCTGTTTTAACTGAACAAGGTTTAGTTTGGGATTTCGCTTCAAGTTGGATACATTATTCTGTTGAATCATTGTTAGAAGTTTTATAAATAATTATAAGGGGGGTGTTTCCCCCTTATAATCTATAAACACAAATTTGAGGTGAAAAAATGCTTGAAGTCAAAAACGTTACTGTAGCTTTTGGTGGTTTAAAGGCAGTTAACGATTTCTCTATGACAATAAGTCAAGGAAAGATCCATGCTCTTATCGGTCCTAATGGAGCTGGAAAAACAACTTTGTTCAATACGATTACCAGGATAGTGAATCCCCATAAAGGAGATATTTTATTCAAAGGTAAATCTCTTTTAAAATTAAATACCCACGACATAATATATAGAGGCATATCGAGAACTTTTCAAAACTTACAACTTTTTCAGGCTATGAACGTTTTTGAAAACATTTATAGTGGATTAATACACAAATATAATGACTCACTTTTCTCTGTGTTTTCTAAATCAAAATCGAATTTTGATAAAGAAGTAAGAGATAAGGTTTTAGAAGTAGCTGAGATGTTTGATATAAAAAATAGACTTACTTCTTATCCTTCTCAGCTCACATATGGGATGTTAAAAAGAGTTGAAATGGCTAGAGCAGTTATTTCTGATCCAGATCTTCTCTTGTTGGATGAACCTGCAGCAGGTTTAAATTATTATGAAACTGAGGAGATAAAAAGTATTATACAAATGGTCAATAAAAGAGGGAAGACGATATTGTTGGTGGAACATGATATGAATGTAGTAATGAATGTTTCTGATTTAGTAACTGTTATGAATTTTGGGAAGAAGATTGCCGAAGGAACTCCTGAAGATGTAGCAAATAACGAAGAGGTTGTGAAAGTGTATTTGGGGGAAGACGAAAATGCTTGAAGTTGAAAATTTGGAAGTTAATTATGGTCATGTAAAAGCAGTAAAAAAAATTTCTTTTTCCGTGAATAAAGGTGAAATAGTTACCATTTTAGGTTCTAACGGAGCTGGTAAAACTTCCACGCTTTTTGGAATTTTGAACATAGTTAAATCTAAGGGTAAAGTGATTTTTGAGGGTGAAGATGTAAGTAATAAAAGTACTGTTTATATGGTAAAGAAAGGGATTGTGTTATGTCCTGAAAATAGAAGAATCTTTTCTAATTTATCTGTCGAAGAAAATTTAAAAATGGGGACGTACTTAAGGGGAGAATATTCGAAAAATTCTAAATATGTCTACGATCTTTTCCCTGTTTTAAATGAGAGAAAAAAGCAGAAAGCAGGTTCTTTATCAGGAGGAGAACAACAGATGCTGGCATTGGGCAGAGCCCTTATGGCCTCTCCAAAGTTGTTGATGTTAGATGAACCTTCATTGGGGTTGGCGCCAATAATAATTGATGAAATATATAGTGTATTAAAAACTTTAAAAGAATCTAATATTCCGATTTTGCTTGTGGAACAAAACGCAATAAAATCATTAAAAATAAGTGATAGAACCTACATATTAGAAAATGGTTATGTCGCACATCAAGGAGTATCCAAGGAAATGTTGAAGGATGAGAGGTTAAAAAAGTCATATTTGGGGAAATAAGAAAGGGGCGATTGAATTGCAAATACTCCAAAGCATAATTTCAGGGATTCCACAAGGAGCATTGTATGGTCTCACCGCCTTTGGAATAGCTTTGATTTTTAGGACCACCGAAGTTCTAAACTTTGCTCATGGAAATTCAGGTATGTTGGGAACTTATATTGGGCTTACTGTTTATTTGGTGAGCGGTAATATTATTTTATCTATAATTGCAGCAGTATTTTCGGGATTCCTTATTGGTATGGTTATTGAGCGATTTTTAATGAGACCTTTGAAACATTTGTCTCACGGTGCGATGCTTATGGTTACATTAGGGTTATTGATGGTAATTGAAGGTTTGGTCGTGTTGATTTGGGGAACGGATTACTTTTCTTATCCAGAATTATTTTCAGGAAAGCCTTTTATCTTATTTTTGGAAAATGGGATACTAGTTATGCCTACAAACGATGTTGTGATTACTATAATTTCTATTGCTGTAATGCTACTTTTAGCTATATTTTTGAAGTATAATAAGTTAGGTATAGCTATTAGATCCCGTTCTCAAGATGAGATCGGTTCACTTGTATGTGGGATAGATATTAACCGTGTGGATGCTATCGTGTGGAGTATTGGGATAGCCACGGTTAGTTTGGTTGGAATACTCGCAGCTCCAAAAACTTACATACATCCCAGTATGCTGATAAATATGCAATTGTATGGTATTACAGCAGGTGTACTTGGAGGTTTTTCAAATCTATTTGGTGTTATTATAGGTGGCCTGATTTTAGGGGTAATAGAAAAGTTAGTTGGGGTTTATATATCACCTGATTATCAATTATCTATTATTCTTGTGTTGATTATATTAGTTTTGTTA
The DNA here is from genome assembly GCF_002895525.1 of Petrotoga olearia DSM 13574. Lineage (GTDB taxonomy): Bacteria > Thermotogota > Thermotogae > Petrotogales > Petrotogaceae > Petrotoga > Petrotoga olearia. The sequence continues at coordinate 5,203 of NZ_AZRL01000007.1, read as the reverse complement.
TTTAAACCTTCTGGTTTATTTGGTAAAGATTTTGAAGGGAGAGTGTGAGAATAATGAAAACTGCATTATATACGTTAATAATTGGTTCTCTCCTGGGTCTAATATTTATTTCCAAATCGTTTTTATTGTTAGTGTTTTCTAATATAATTATCTTTGCAATCGCAGCTTTAGGTTTAAATGTAATATTTGGATACACAGGTCAGATCTCGATAGGACATGCTGCCTTTATGGCTATTGGAGCCTACACAAGCGCATTTTTTACAATGAGTTTAAATATGCCTATATTTTTAAATTTAATTTTCGTTATTCTTTTTTCCGTTTTGTTTGGAATGGTAATAGCATTACCAGCAATGAGACTGAAGGGTTTTTATTTAGCTATAGCAACTATGGCGTTTGGAATAGCGGTACAGGAGATAATTGCCTCAATGGATATATTTGGCGGAAGAACTGGAATGAGGGATATTCCTGCTTTTTTTGATTCTGATTTTAATACATATTTTCTGAATTTGATTTTTTATAGTCTTTTGATTTATATAACAAGTTTAATAGTAAAATCTCCTACAGGAAAGAGATTCAATATGGTACGTGATAGTGAATTGGCTGCCAGGGCGTTCGGGGTGAAGATTGCTAAAGCAAAATTACAAGCCTTTATTATCAGTTCTATATACAGCGGAATAGCAGGTTTTTTATATGCTCATACACTAGGATATATATCCCCCGCAGATTTTGGTTTGAACGTATCGTTGAATCTTTTAGCGATGGTTATTATTGGAGGAGTTGCTTCATTAAATGGAGGATTGATTGGTTCTGTTATAATTACAGGTATGCCGTTTTTATTTTCACGAAGCAATTTTCCTATGACTATAATCGTGGGGGGCTTGCTGATAATATTTGTTTTATTCTTTCCTCGCGGTCTTTCTTATGGGTTGAAAATGTTGTATTTCAGATATTTTGAAATTCCTGTTGTGTGGATCATAAAAAAATTTGGGAAGAATAAGAAAAAAGAGGGAAGTTATGTTAACGTTGATGGTGTAAAATTATATTATGAAGTAAGTGGTGAAGGCAACCCTGTTGTTATGATTCATGGTAATTATGCCTCTCACAGATGGTTTGAGAAAGTGAAAAACATTGAAGGTTTTAAGGTCTATACCCCAGATTTGCCAAATTTTGGTCACTCTGATCGAGTGAAAGAAATTCAAATAGATACTTATGCCGAATATATCAAAAGATTTATGGATGTTTTAGAGTTGAATAAGGTTGTTTTAGTTGGTCATTCTTTGGGTGGAGCTGTAGCTATGTCTATAGCCTTTAGATATCCAGAAAAAGTAGAAAAATTAATACTTGTTGATTCCCCTTCGTTAAAGGGTTTGAAGACGCCAGAAGAAAATTATTATGTTCTAAATTTGTTAAAAAACAATAGAACTCTTCTGAAAAATTCTTTAAAAGCGATGATTCCCTCTTCATCAGATAGAAAATTACTAAATCATCTGACTAATGATGCACTTTTGATGAACCCAAAATGTTTTACTGAAAATGCAAGGGCTTTGGAAAATTATAATTATGAAGAGACATCAAAAAATTATAGGGGAGAAGTATTATTCATTCTTGGGGAAAAAGATACGTTGATAACTAAAAATATGGCTAATGAAGTTGTTCAAAGTACAAATGGGAAACTAGAAATCATTCCTGACGTTGGACATTCGATTATAATAGAAGAACCAACGACATTTATAGATATTTTTAAAAATTTTACATTGGGAAAAAATTAAAAAACGAAGGAGATAACGTTGAATAGAGCAAAAAATAAATCTTCTATAAAATTGATGGCAGCAGCCAGGGACCTGTTTTCTGAAGAATGGTATGAAACAGTATCCGTTGTGGAAATCTGCAGGAGAGCCGGGTTATCTAATGGAATATTTTACAGGTATTTTAAGAACAAAGAGGACATATTTCTTAAATTATTAAACGAAATTGTAATTTATTATGAAGAAGGTTTTTCTACAATTTCTGGTAAAAGTTTCGAAGACAGGATGGATTCGTTCTTAGATACCATTGTTAAATCTGGAGTGGGAGACTACAAAAAAGATATCTTAATTTATCGAGAAGGGCAATATCGATATCCCAAATACGAGCAACGCTTGAGAGATTTATACGGCAAGGGAGTTTCTTTGGTTTTACTGCGTGAAACGAGTCAAGCGGAACAATTATTTATTTCAGGTATTGCAAGGTTTGTTATTATAAGGTATATTTTTAATGGTTTAAGTTATGACAAAACAAAAATTAAAAAGATTATTACTGACGGGATTTTTTACGATGAAATAAAAAACTATTCTTTGATATTTGATGATGAAGATGTGATTTGTCCCGATATTCCCGAAGACGAATCCGCCAGAACTAAATTATTATCTTCCGGTATTGAACTATTTGGTACGAAGGGATATTATAAAACAGATATTCACGATATCACAAGAAATGCTGGTTATTCAGTAGGGACATTTTATCTTTATTTTGAAAGCAAAGAAGCTTTTCTAGAGGAGATAGTTAAAATAATTGGTAAAATGACAAGAAGGTTCCTTACTATCAATCAAAAAAAACAATTAAATAGGGCAGAAAACGAGTTAAGGGGTATTTATCTCTTTTTAAAATATTTTGAGAGTAATTCTGAATACTATAAAATCGTAAGAGAATCCGAGTTTATTGTAAAAAAGGCAGCAAATGATTATTATGACAGATTTGAAAAGGGTTATGTTGAGAATCTTGAACGAATAAAAATAGAAGATAAAAAGATGTTAGCAAACAGTCTAATGGGGATAAGCCATTACACAGGGATAGATAAAATTTTTTTGAATAGAATTAAAGATATAAAATCAGTCTTGAAAGAATTATCAATTTACCTTACATATGGAATACATATTTAAAAAGGAGTGAGAGATGAATGTATTTGGAGGATCCAGGTATCTATTATGAAATTTATGGAAAAGGAAGGCCGGTAATTATATTAAACGGTATTATGATGAGTACCTCAAGTTGGAGGGCCCATATAGAGAGGTGGCAAAAAAAATTCCAAGTTATTACGTATGATACTCGAGATCAAGGAAAATCCGCAAGAATTACCGACAAACCTTATACTATAGAAGTTCATGTCGAAGATTTGAAAAAATTGGTTGATCATTTAGGATTAAAAAAAGTTAATTTAATGGGGGTTTCCTACGGGGCACAAATTGCAGAATTGTTTACTTTAAAGTATCCTGAGATGATCGATAAATTGCTTCTTTCAAATGCAACCGATCATATAGATAACTATCTAAAGTCCATAGGTCAAGCATGGAAAGTTGCAGCAGAACTTTATGATGGCGAAAAGTTTTTTGACATTTCCCTCCCTTATATATATTCTCGTCCATTTTATAACAACAATTACGAATGGCTGATGAATAGAAGAAAGATATTTAAAGAAACCTTAACTAAAGACTGGTTTGATGGCTTTGTGAGACTTGCATCGTCTAACGAAACATTTGATATTAGAAATGAAATATCGAACATCACGGCTAAAACTCTTTTCATTTCTGGCGAAGAAGATATTATAACCCCCAAAAGTCACATAATAGAAATGAGTAAAAAAGTAAAAAATTCATTGCTAGCAAACTTAGAAAACACCGGCCATGCGCTATTTTTTGAAAAATTTGAAGAATTTTGTTTGCTAGTAGAAGCCTTTTTTAATAATGATTAAAATAATTAAAACTTGAACCTATTCCCCTTATTCTAGACTAAAAATTTGACATAATCGTTTTTAAAAACTATTCTTCTGAAATGGCAATAAGGGGCTTTTCCCGTTTTTTCATAATAGTTTTGATGGTAATCCTCTGCTCTGTAAAATTCTGAAGCTTTAGTTATTTTAGTTACGACTTTTAAACCTCTATTGATCAACTCGTCTTTTACTTTTTCCGCGATTGCTTTTTGTTCCTCATTTATGTAAAATATTTCGCTTCTATATTGCTCTCCAATGTCGGGCCCCTGACCATTTTCTTGGCTAAAGTCATGAATTTCAAAAAAATATCTGACTAATGATTCGTAGCTTACTATGTTTGGGTCGTAGACAATTAAAACAGATTCTGCATGACCTGTTTTTCCGCTACAAACCTGTTCATAAGAAGGGTTTTCAACAAAACCACCTGTATAACCACTGACTACGTCGATGACACCTGCAAGCTTTTTAAACATGTATTCTACTCCCCAAAAACAGCCCGCTGCAAAGATGGCTGTATCTGTTGGTATTTTGCTCATTTTAATCACTCCTCATTTTCTATGCTTCACATATATAAGTTATTGCTAAAAGAGCTTCAAAAATCACGCGATAATTGTCGCTGCTTATTTTTACTTTTCTTCCATCAATTCTTTCTGTTAATGGCATAGATTCAACCATATCAGCTTTTGAAGTGTCAGAAAATTCAACAATCATCTCGATGGATGAGTTGAATGTGTAGACATCAAAATATTCTTTGTTTTTATCAATCATTTCTTTAGTTGCGCTTTTAATTTCTTCCAGTAGTAGCTTCATAGGTTTAAACTCTGCAGAGTATCTACCTAAAGATCTTTTGGTTTCTATGTAGTATAAACTCTTAAAATATGGGCTCAGTTGGTTTTTGAGTTTATCATCCCCGACAACCATTGCCAATGGAACACTAAAACTACCCCCGTATGCAGCGTTAATTAATGTTTCATTCATTTCTAATCCGTTGATCCAAATATTATGAATAGAAGAACTTGAATAAGTATGATCCATAGTCGAGTATCTCTCTCCTACTCCAGCATGGTAACCAAAAAAGATCATCCTATTGAAAGATTCATCTATGCCGGTCATCATATAATATTTTCTTATCCCACCACTGATTAATTTTACGTTTGGAAATTCTTCTGTAATTTCCCAAGGAATGTTGTTCCCTTCAGCATGGGAATCAGATAAGGTGATTTCATGGTCTTTTAACTCTTCTAGCAACGCTTTTAACTGCTTAACAGCATATGTTTGTTTGTAATCTTTGTTGTTTCTTGTGACATCATTCCATTGTGCGATACCCCCAAGCCCTTCGAAGTCAAATGAAATGTATATTTTTATAATAATCATCTCCTCATTGATAATTCTCAATGTCTTTAGAACCTATAAAACTATATATAGCGCCCCTTACCCCGCTCCCCACCCATAAGGATA
>NZ_AZRL01000006.1 GCF_002895525.1 Petrotoga olearia DSM 13574 | reverse complement strand
CTTTTTAAAAAAGCTAAAACTTGCTTCAGCGCCCCTTCAACCCTTTCAAATCAAAATACTATTTTTAAACTTACTGATATCCTCTATCAGCGGCGTAAAAAGTGGCAAGTTTAGGATTGAAAGTTAATTTTATGGTTCCAACCGGTCCGTTTCTTTGTTTACCTAAAATCAGTTCCGCTTCATGTTCATCATTTAAAGAATCTTTTCCGGGTTCATCTTTTTTTCTTTTGTAATATGAATCTCTATACAAAAACATAACGAGATCCGCATCCTGTTCAATTGCTCCAGATTCTCTGAGATCACTTAATCGAGGCCTTTTATCTTCTCTTTGCTCAACAGCACGGGAAAGTTGGGATAAAGCAACAACGGTGATGTTTAACTCTCTAGCGAGCAGTTTCAAGGATCTTGATATCTCTGTTATCTCTTGTTGCCTGCTTTCATAACTTTTAGATCTAGAAGACATCAATTGTAAATAATCGATAAAAATTACTTCGATACCATATTCTCTTTTCATTCTCCTTGCTTTAGCCCTCAGCATTCTAGGAGTTAAATCTGGTTCGTCGTCAAAGATAAGTCTTGACTTTGATAATTCTCCTGCTTTTTGCACTAATTTTTCCCATTCTTCATCAGAAATTTGCCCAGTTCTAACCTTGTGTAGATCTACCTTTGCCTCAGAACATAAAATTCTGTTAGCTAACTGTTCTTTTGACATTTCCAAACTAAAGATTGCTACGGCAATATTTGACTGTAAAGCCATGTTAGTTGCAATATTTGCAGCAAAAGACGTTTTACCCATGGATGGTCTAGCTGCGATGATAATTAACTCAGACCTATGAAATCCTGAAGTCATCCTATCTAAAGATTTGAATCCAGTAGAAACCCCCGTAACAAGATCTCCCTCGCCTTTTTGAGCCCTGTTTTTTAACTCTTCTATCTGCTCAAAAACATCATGCATTACGTTAGATAAAAGATCATACGTTCTTGTAGCACGGGCTTCAGCTATGGAAAATATTCTTTTTTCAGCATACTCTAAAACTTCTTGAGCATCTCCAATATTTCTTACGGCATCGACTATCTCTGAAGATGCGTTAATTAAAGCTCTTAAAAGGGCTTTTTCTTTTACGATTTGGGTATAATACATCACATTAGCCGTTGTTGGGACAACCTGAGCCAAATATATTATTGTATCTTCTCCACCGATTTTCTGCAAAAGATTGGACTCTCTTAATTTTTCGATAACAGATACGGTATCAACAGGTTCCCCTTTGTCGAAAAGTTCTTCCATAACTTTAAATATTATTTTATTATTTTCGTAGTAAAAGTCTTCCCATCTTACCTCTTCGATCACATCAGGAAGTATAGAAGGATCTAAAAAGATGCTACCTATGACCGACTCCTCGGCTTCTTTACTATTAGGGGGGGTAAAAGAAGTAATTTCCATTTGTATACACCTCGATCAAACTAATAAGCTCAAAAAATAAGATAGAGCAAAAATTCCAACACTTATTAAAAGGCCTAACAGACCCCTTTTGTCCATTTTTTTTACGTCTTCGTCAGTTCTTTTGCTACCGTTTCTTATCATTTTAGCAGATCTCCATAAGAATATCGTTGAAATTATAAAAAGGATCATTGCTATTACAAAAAGAGTGTTTACAAAAGCAAACATTAAAGTATCACCTTTTCAACATACGGACTGGTGAAGGCCCTCAAAACGGAGGAGTAACCTAGTCTAAATCTTATCTTATCTCCTACTTTATAACTCACTTTAGACTCAGTTAAGTCTACGATTGTATGATCGCTACTCGCATGGAGTATTTCGATGTTTTCATCCAAAGGATACATGCTTGTAGGGTCAACATCTTGTTCTCCTACGGCTAAAATGCCTTTTATTCTATTACCTTTGTCTTCAAATTCTGGTTTACGTCCAAATGCGTCATAACCAATGTTGCCATATGGAACAGAAGGTTTTTCTTTCAATTCCACAATTTCTGCTTCCAAGATTATCGTATCCTGCCTTGTTCCAGGAACGTTGCGGTTGTTAGTTGCGTCCGTTCCACAGATGATCGATTCCCCTAATCTATATTGGTTTATGCCCTTTGGTAAACTTCTTTTTTCAATTAAAGGTAAGGCAGCAGTATTTCCACCGGAAATTATTTCTAGAGTTTTCCCAGTTTCTCTTTGGATTTCTTCTTTTATTTTCACGAGCCTTTGCATATTAGTTTCGTCAGGGATTACTCCACCAAAACATCCTAAGTTTGTACCTATTCCAACAACCTCTATTCCTTCTATAGTAATGGCTTTTGAAATCTCAGAAACAGCTTTTTCAAACCAAACTCCTTCCCTTAGATCTCCGACGTCAACCATATAGATGACTTTAGATCTCTTATTGAATTTAGAAGAAACGTTCCCCAACTTCTTACTGATCTCTAAGTCACTGATTAAAGTATAATCAACATATTTTGCTACATCATCGAGTTCAGAAATCATAGGTATTCTAAGTAACATAAAAGGCCCTTTTATATCAGATTCCCTCATTTTCTTTATGTTTTGAATCCGTGAATCACCCAAAATTTCAATTCCACATTCTTTAAGTGCATGGACTATTGTAGGTTCTCCACAAACTACTTTTGTGACACCTATTATTTCAACGCCTGAATCAGTGCACAAAGATTTTAAAAATTTTGCATTTTCTTGAATCCTTTCTAAGTAAGCGTAAACCTTTGGATACAAGGAAAATCCTCCTTTATTGAAAATTGCGGGCAATCTTGGCCCGCAATTAAGAAAATTTTACTTAGGTTAAAACATCTAAATTTTGACCCTGATACAACTCACCAACGGTTCTAACTAATTTCATCGATATTCCGGTTTGTTTGTACATCATAAAAGATAAAAGTTTTTCCATCTCTTCCTTGGACATTGTGGGACTCTGATTAATGTTTTGACTATTTGCGTTATGAAGTTGGTTATTTCCGTAATCAAAACTGCTTAAATAAAGTGGTTTGTATTGTTGAGAGGATATAGGATCGATCAAGTTGATTCCCCCTTTTAACTCTGCTTTAGTAGTTTTAATATTTTAGAATCATCTTCCTGACTTTCCTCATATATTTTGTTCAATTCATCAACAGACATCTTAGATATTTTCTCCAAAAGTTCTGGGGTTCCTTGAGATTTGCCAGGGACACAACCGTCTTTTCCGACCTCACCTTTGATAAATGCCTTGGCGAAGGCTGCACATCCGGGATAACCACAAGATCCACAATCATTGTTTGGCAATACTGCTTTAATAATGGCTTCTGTTGGATCTTCTTTTACTTCAAATTTTTTTGCTGCAAATGCCAAAAAAGTGCCGGAAGCAAATCCTAAAATCCCTAATAATAACGCCGAATAAAATATTGTGAGCACTGCAAAAACACCTCCACAAAGTTTCTTTCTAATATTATTATATCACATATTATTTGTAATTTAATTTAAAAGTGTGGACAGTATTTCGCTTATTTTCTTTCCATCGGCCCTTCCTTGAACCTTTTGAATTACTAATTTCATAACTTTGCCAAAATCTTTTTTTGACGTTGCATTAGCTTCATTTATTGTTTCTTCTATTATTTTTCTCAATTCCTCATCAGAAAGCTGTTCAGGGAGATATTCTTGTAAGATCTCAAGTTCTTTTTTTTCTTTTTCAGCGAGATCGTTTCTATCTGCTCTTTCAAACTGTTCAATGGAATCTTCTCTCATTTTTATCTGTTTTCTTATCAATTGGACTATTTCTTCCTCTGTTAACTCAGCTGCTTTTTCAACCTCTTTATTTTTAATCTCGGATATTATCGATCTAACCGCATTTAAAGCAAGGGTATTTTTCTCTTTCATATATTTTTTCAAATCTTTATTTAATACATCTTTTAACATTTATAATCACTCCTTATTCAAGGCTTCATTTCTCTTTCTTCTAAGATGTCTCAATTCTAAAAAGAATATCAATATACTTAATACACCAAAGATTATAACATAAATATTTAAATTTATTTCTGAAAAATCACCTACTAACATATTGGACAAAATATCCAAGATTTCATAGGCGAATAGGAATAGGCCTATGAAAGAAGAAACTACTATATGGGCCGATTTATGATACCATATTCTATTGTCATTAGAAAAACCGTAGATCGAAACTAAGAATATAACAAAAAAAGAAAAGACATAGAAAAAGCTTTTTTGTATATTTAGCAACATAAAAATGATTGATAATATTGCTATCAAAGAAAGTGTGAAGTTTTTATGCTTCATAGGAAAATACCTCCTACAAAAAACACCACATTAGCTATAATATAAGCAACAACGGTGGTGTAAATAAAACTAAAGATAACCCATTTCCAGCCATTTGTCTCTGCCTTAATCGTAGCTAAAGTTGCAAAACAAGGAATATAAGCCAAAACGAAGAATATTAGCGCTAAAGCAGATGCCGGGGTTAATGCATTTTGTAAGGCATAGGTTAAAGAGCCTTCTCCAACATTAAAAATTGTGGCATAGGAAGACACGACTATTTCTTTGGCAGCGACACCAAAAATCAAGCCGGTGTTTATTCTCCAATCCCACCCCAAGTGATTAGTTAAAGGTTCGAACACTCTCCCAATAGAAGCGGCAAAACTACTGTTTATATCTGTTCCAAAATTAGGGAAGAAGGACAAAAACCAAATTACTATGGTGGCTATTAAAATTATGCCTCCGGCTTTTTGCAAAAAGTGCTTTCCTCTGTTCCATGTATAAATTGATAAATTTTTGAAAGTAGGCATCCTAAACCTTGGTAGTTCTATGATAAATGGGATATCTTCTGATTGGGTAATGAATCTTTGTAAAAATTTTGAGGATAGTAAGACTAAAGATATACTCGATAAATAGACTAGCAACATTATAGTCGCTGCCTGCGTTGAAAAGAACGCGCTTATTAAAAGTATGTAAACCGGTAACCTTGCACTACACGACGCAAAGGGAAGGCTAATAATTAAAGCTAATCTTTCTTTTTTATTAGCAATTGATTTAGTAGAGATAATGGCTGGAACATTGCAACCGAAACCTAAAATAATAGACATAAAAGATCTACCACTTAATCCAAAATTTCTCGCAATTCTGTCAACTAAAAAGGCTGCTCTTGGCAAATATCCTGATTCTTCCAAAAATCCTAAGAAGAAAAATAAGATAAAAATCTGTGGAATAAAAACCAAAACACCACCAACGCCAGCTATAACACCATCAACTATTAGGGATTCCAACCAAGGAACAGTTACAAATCCGCTGATAGAATTGCCCAAAAAAGTAAAAGCCGAATCCAGCAAATCCGATAATGGTTGAGCGAGGCTAAATGTGAGAGAAAACACTGCAAACAAAGCAAAGACATATATCAATATTCCCAAAACCTTATGAGTAAAAACGTGGTCTAAAATATCTCTCAAAGACCAGTCTATACCCTCTTTTATTATAGAAGAACTAACCAGATAAGAAATGAAATTAAACTTCCAATTTAAATATTTGTTTTTAAGTTCTTCTATATCAAAATTTTCTTTTAATTCAGCCAAAAAATCTTTGGAAAGCTCCAAATCTTCATTTCCAAACTCTAAAAAGTAGATTGGTAACCAACTACTATCTATATAATTTTGATATTTTGAACTTATCTTAGGATACTTTGAAACTTTGTCTTGAAAAAACTCGATAAAATTCTCTATTTCTTCCAGATACATTATTTTCTTTTCTGTAAGATTTTTTTCTTTAGAAAGATTGTATGCTTCTTCTAAAAGTTCTTCCTTACCTTCGCCTGTCTTGGCAGAAGTCAATATGACAGGGATGTTTAAAGTTTTGGAAATTGGGGATGGATCGATGATTCTCCCTTTTTCCCGAGCTTCATCTACAGCGTTTATAACCAAAATAGTCTTCACGCCAATTTCTATAAGTTGAAACAATAAAAACATCGAACTTTCCAAGTTCAAGGCATCTGCTACAACAATTACTATCTCCGAACTATTACTTATTAAATAATCCTTAGCAACTCTCTCGTCTTCACTTTTAGCTGAAAGAGTGTAAACACCTGGAAGATCGACTAATTTAAAGGTTTTTCCTTTATACTTAAAATTTCCAACTTTCTTCTCTACTGTAACCCCTGGCCAATTAGCAACATATTGTTTAGTGCCCGTCAAAAGGTTGAATAGAGAAGTCTTACCAACATTAGGATTTCCAATGATTGAAATCTCTGCTTCCTTGTTAACTGTTTCAACGTTATCTTTGAGGGTCTCCTTACTCATTCAAGCTCCTCCCATTATTAAATTTGTTTTGTAAAGTTATTTAGTATAATAACAGTTGTTTAATAGGCCTTTTCCACATTTATCTGTCAATGGGCAACTTTTACATACGGGTTCTATTTTGTCTATTTTTTCCATTCCAACATTCATGGACCTTAAGAAAGGAATCAAAATGTTTATTTCACTTTGATTTAAGTGAAATTTCTCTTTTAATTCCAAAATATCGACTTCTTTATTCTTTTTCAAATATTCTTCAACTACCGATATATCCATTTTTCATTCCACCTTTTTACAAAATATCTTGGTAGCTCTTCCTCTTCCCAATTCTTGTTTGTTTCCTTCAACCTCTATAATTATCTTGTTCCCAAGTTTATGAATTATATTAATATTGACTCCTTCATACAAACCCATACTTTTCATCTCTTCTACAAGATTTCTTCCACCTTTAATATCAAATATTTCATATCTTCCAATTTCACATTCCAAAAGGTTGAATATTTTGTAGGGAACATCGGCAAAGATCTTAGAAGCTTCGCTCTTTCTTAAAACAACCTTTTTTTCTCCGATTTTGAATACTAAAGGATCCCCAAAAGGAGAAACATGGACTAATTCTATAAATTTACCAGGCGTTATTCCCATCGCGACAAGACGATTTTTAGTACTTTCGTCTTCAAAGTTCAATTGAATTATCTTTCCCTTTTGCCCAATAAACAGGTTGTGTGAAGGAATTAGCAAATTATAATCACCTCTTTTGAAAATCTCAATTCAATTATAGCACTTTTTAAAATAGTTAGATGTGCCTAAAATTAACAATCAAATGAACTTTTTGAAAGCAACAGTTAAATTATATGCAGTTTGTAGCGAGTTTATCAATATTAGCAAACAAGTTGAAGAAAATAAACTTCTTGTGTTAGATCATAATTAATTGTCATCGAAATAGGGTAATGGTTACATAGTAATCAGGTCTTTGAAATTGATAGTATTCACTTCGATTAAAAAATATGATAAAATCAATTATGGAATAATTAAAGTTCGGGGCGTAGCGCAGTTGGTAGCGCGTTGGTTTCGGGAACCAAAGGTCGCTGGTTCAAGTCCAGTCGTCCCGACCATTATCGAACTTTCCTTTCCTTAACAGCTCAAAGATCTATTTCGGATTTTTGAGCTTTTTTATTTTTGATTCAAAAATCATATTATTGAAAAAAATATAGTACAATAGATTTGTTCTTTTAAACATTTTAAAGAATAGGCACTTTAGTAATAAAACGATTTTCAAAAATAAGATAAGGGGAGCTAAAGGAAGTGTTTAAAAATCTTATGGAGGGTGGAGAAATGAAAATAACAGATTTAAAATTTGAAAAAATTAAAATTAAACTCAAAAAACCTTTTGTTATTTCACGAGGAGCAACAGAGTATTGTGAATCGATAATTGTAAAGATAACTACTAATGAAGGATACTACGGTTTTGGAGAAGCTACTCCTTCTCGTTCGGTAACTGGAGAAACCATCGACAGTGTAGCAACAGTTCTTAAAACATTCAAAGAAATATTGATAGGGCAGGATCCACTCGCAATAGAAAGAATACATTATATATTGAACAAAGCAATCGCAGGAAATACAGCAGCAAAAGCGGCGGTTGATATCGCTCTCTACGATATAAAAGGAAAAGTGATGCAAGCACCTGTTTATAAGATACTTGGTGGATTTGAAAACAAAGTACAGACAGATATCACGATAGGGATTGGTGCACCACAAGAAATGGCAAATGAGGCAAAAGAAAGTGTCGATAGAGGGTTTAACATATTAAAAATCAAAACCGGTATTAATCTTAAAAACGACGTCGAAGCTATCAGGCTCATAAGAAAAAATGCAGGAGATAACATAAGAATGAAAATAGATGCCAATCAAGGATGGAATATACACGATACGTTAACCGCAATCAAGACGTTGGAAAATTACAACATTGAAGCGGTTGAGCAACCGTTAGCCGATTGGGATTTTGATGGGTCCGCACTTTTGAGAAAAAAGGCTGATATGAAGATAATTTTAGATGAATCAGTTCATAACGCTCACGACGCAATGCATGCGATAAAAAAAGATAGTGCTGATATGATCAACATAAAACTGATGAAAAGTGGCGGGCTTTACGAAGCAGAAAAGATTAACGCAATTGCAGAATCTGCTGGAATTAATTGTATGGTTGGATGTATGGTGGAAACGAAGGTGGCCCTTACTGCGGGGGCAAGCTTAGTTGCGGCTAAGAGAAATATAACAGATGCTGATTTAGATTCCTTCATGTATTATGAAGAATTCGAAGGGATAAAAGGAGGATTCGAAGTAGAAGGGGATACAATAATTCTTTCGAATAAACCTGGTTTAGGAATAGAAATCAATATGTGAAAGAAGAAGGGGGTAGATCTTGATTATAACAAGATCTAGACTGAATGTATATCCCTCTTCAATTCTATAGTTGAAAAATCGGTTGGGAATCTCACAGGTCTGTCCAAAAGGGCAGACTTGTAAATTCCCAAAACAGCTTCGACAGCCTTTTTTCCTTCTTCACCGTTAATAAAAGGTTCTCGATCTTCTTCTATAGATTGGTAAAAATCTTTGTACAACGGAATATGCCCACTTCCATAAACGGTATCAGGATCTGGGAGATTTTGAAATGGGTGTCCATCTTCTCCTTCAAATCTCCAATATTTTATCTTATTCACCGCCAAACCACCAATCACTACTGTCCCTTTTTCTCCAAATATCGATAGAGTTTCTTCCAAGTTTTTTGGATATATATTTGCTGACCCTTCGATAATTCCTACGGAACCGTTTTTAAATTTTATTATTGCCCCTCCAAAATCCTCGGCCTCTATATAAGGATGGGTGAAGTTCTGAATAGCACCATATATTTCGTTTATTTCAGAGCCCATATTCCACAATAACAAGTCTATATTGTGAGTACATTGGTTCATCAATGTCCCACCGTCGTATTCCCAAGTGCCTCTCCATTTTGCTTGTTTATAATATTCTTCGTTTCTATTCCACCTAATGGAAGCTTGACCGTGAAGAATTCTTCCAAAGGAATTTGTTGTAATTTTTTTTCTTAATTCTTGTATAGGTGGATTGAACCGATTTTGAAAGCAAACCCCTAACTTTAAATTTTTCCTTTTTGCAAACTTTATCATCTCATTCATATGTTTGGTCGATAAGGCCATGGGCTTTTCCACTAACACATGTTTGTTATTTTGCAAGGCTTCCATGGTGATTTCATAATGATTTCCACTTTCGGTGGCGATTGCCACGGCGTCTATATCCGATCTTTTCAACAATTTTCTGTAGTCCGTGTATATCTCTGGTTTCTTTAACCCAGAATTTTCTACCTTGTTGGCAAAGTGTTCTGCTCTTTCTTCTTTTAAATCGCAAACAGCCACATTTTCAATGATATCAGAATTTTTGATGATCGCTTCTGTGTGTTTTTTTTGAGCAATTCTTCCACAACCTATTACAGCCAATTTAAGCATAAGAACATCACCTACATTTCAGCTTTTTATAATAAAGAAACTTTTTCTGGATACTTCTCTCTAAGGCCTTTTGTGATATTTTTTGTATCAAAAACTATATTGGCATTTTCCAAAACGAAATTGTAATCCACCTTTTTGTGCCCCGTAGTAATTAAGACAGCATCTGATTCATCTAACAATTCTTTTGTTAAAGCTACGGTTTTATATTCAATTCCTTTATGAGAAAAATTTTTAATATAGGGGTCATGAATCTTTACTTGTGCTCCCTTCTTTTCCAAAAGCTCCAAAACTTTCAAAGCAGGAGACTCTCTTAAATCGTCGATGTCGTTTTTATAACTTACTCCTAACATCAATATTTTGGAACCGTTCAAACACTTTTTATTTTCGTTTAAAATGTCCATTAGTCTTTCAATTACATACTCAGGCATATAATCGTTTATTTCCCCTGCCAATTCTATTATCCTCGTGTGATAGTCAAACTCTCTAGCTTTATACGTTAAATAAAAAGGATCTATTGGAATGCAGTGACCGCCCACTCCTGGTCCAGGGTAAAAAGGCATGAATCCAAAAGGCTTTGTAGCAGCAGCGTCTATTACTTGCCAGATATTTATACCCATTTTCTTTGCTAAGATAGCCATTTCATTTATGAGACCAATATTGACTATTCTAAAGGTATTTTCTAAAATTTTTGACATCTCTGCTTCCTTGGGGGATGAAACAGTGAAAACACCAGCGTTTAATACGTTTTCATAGAGTGTTTTTGCATGTAAAGTGCATTTTTCGGTAACTCCGCCGACTACTTTTGGTGTATTTTTGGTTTTATAAATCAAATTTCCTGGATCTACCCTTTCTGGGCTAAAAGCTAAATAAAAATCTTTTCCAACCTTAAAACCATATTCTTGTAATAACGGTAGAAGTACTTCTTCCGTAGTTCCTGGATAGGTAGTGCTTTCTAAAACGATCAACATTTCTGGATGGAGTCTTTTTGCTACTTCTTTGGTCGAATCAACAACAAAACTTAAATCAGGTTGTTTGTATTTATTCAAGGGAGTTGGAACACATATCATAACACAATCGCATTCCTTTATTCTGTCATAATCAGTTGTAGCGTTTAAAAGGCCGTCTTCAACCAGCTTTTCTAATTCTGCATTTACAACATCCCCAATATAATTTATTCCTTTGTTGACCTTATCTACTTTTTCTTTTTGAATATCGAATCCTAAAACTTGGTACCCTGCCTTCGCCTTTTCTACCGCAAGTGGTAAACCAACATAACCCAAACCTATTACCCCTATCTTTGCAGTTTTATCTTTTATTTTATCCAATAATGCCATTTTTTAGTCCTCCTCTTTCTAGAATAACACTATTTTTAGAAACTCTAAAACTATTTTGAAAAAAACTCCTTAATAGATTTAACTACATATTCCTGCTCTTTTTTGGTGAGTTCTGGAAACATTGGTAAGGCTATCGTGGATTTCGATGCCTTTTCAGCTACAGGAAAATCCCCTTCTTTATAACCCAGGTTCTCAAAGCACTTTTGAAGGTGTAAGCCAAGAGGATAGTATATCGATGTTCCAACCCCTTTACTTTCTAAGAATTTTTTCAATTTATCCCTATCTTTGGGGTTATTCAAAGTGACAACGTATTGGTGATAAACATGAGTTCTATCGTTAAAATAGGCAGGATGGCTTAAATCTTCGTTGAGGTTATGTAATTTGAATAATTCTTCATAATTTTTTGCCTTTTTTATTCTTTTATCAATGTAGTCATCTAAATTATTTAATTTTATTCTCAATATTGCAGCTTGAACTTCGTCTAATCTTGAATTGTAACCAACTTCATCGTGATAATATTTTTTTGCAGCACCATGAACTCTTAATTTTCTGACCCTATCTGCTAAAACCACATCGTTTGTAACAATCATTCCACCGTCACCATAACCACCTAAATTTTTTGTTGGGAAGAAAGAAAAAATGCCCAAATCTCCGATACTGCCGCTAAATTTTCTTTCACCATTCTTATAATTCCATACAGACCCAATAGACTGGGCGGCATCTTCTATAATTTTTACGTTGTAATTCTCTCTTATTTTTTCCAATCTTTCTAAATCAACGGTCTTTCCAAAAAGATGTACAGGAATGATAGCTTTAATTTTTTCTTTTTTTGGATGATTCTCAAGTAAATCTTCGACTTTATCCAAATCAAGGTTGTAGTATTTATCTTCTACATCCACAAATATAGGAGTGGCTCCATTCAGTACAATGGCACTTGCGGTCGCAAAAAAAGTATACGGTGTGGTGATAACGTAATCTCCTGCTTTTATATCCATAGCTTGAACCGATATCCTTAAGGCATCAGAACCGTTAGCAACACCGATTGCGTACTTTACATTTATATACTTTGCGATTTCCGTTTCTAAGGCTTTTACATTACTTCCCATAATCACATTTCCAGATGTGAAGACAGCATCCAACTTTTTTAAAACATCCTTCCTCAATTTTTCGTATTGTCTTGTTAAATCAAAAAGAGGAACCTCCATCTTATCTTTCATTTTCATCTGCCCTCCAGAGAAATATTACCTTCATCATCTATCTTAAAAATATACAATTTTTCCAAATTTTTTTCGGTTGCCTTTTCCAATATTTTTTCTGATTTTCTAAACGAAGCTATTATGAGGGCATCGTAGATTAACTCTTTGGCTTTTTCCGGAGGGTAAATATCTATTCCTTGAAGTCTATCCCCCTGTTTTAAAGAGGAATCGTCCAAAAATCCAATTATATTAATATTTTCATCCTTCAAAACCTTCAATACAATTCCCCCAACAACTCCCGCACCATACAAAAGAATGTCCTTTAAATTATCTTTTTTAAGAGTTTGAAAAACTTTTTTGAAGGAGTCTTTGGTTTCTGTGTACAGCTCAGAAACCTCGTCGACGAAACTGAGGGTTAAAAATTGCAACCTCTTTTTTCCTGCCTCTGTGAGCTCATAACTCATATTACGTTTGTTTTCACCGCTTTTTATAATATTTCCATTCTCTTCAAAATCCTTTAAATACTTGTTTATCATCGATGGGACAACCCCTACTTTTTTCGCCATCGTTTCTTGAGAAATATCGTTTTCTTGAGAAATTAACTTTAAAATCGTCATTTCTCGGAAGTTTGGAGAGGGGTTAAAAAATGTGTATTTTTGAATATTGAGCATTAGGAAAATCACCTCTAAGCATTTCATTCATACACTAAGTGAATAATTATAATTAATTATAACAGTTATTTTTTTAAAAGTCAATTGAATTTTTAAATTCAAAAAATAAAGACGCACAGATCATGCGTCTTCAAAAATTTTTTAAAGTCTATATTGTACTTCCTGAGTTTATACTTCGAAATATCAATCAAAAAGCTTCTTTGCTATTTCAGCTACTCTTCTTCCTTGACTTTTGGCAATATTAAGTTCTATTTCATTTGGTCTATTTTCATCGCCCTGTATAATAATTGCCGAGGCGCCATACGGTGAACCACCATGAATATTTGAAGCATCGCTCAGACCTGGCTCAGTGAAAGGAATTCCAACAATAATCATTCCATGGTGCAATAACGTTGTGTGAAAGTTTAATATAGTGGATTCTTGACCTCCATGTTGAGTACTAGTAGAAGTAAAGACACTACCGATTTTCCCAACCAAACTTCCCTTTGCCCAAAGTGGACCTGTTGTATCAAGAAATTGCCTCATTTGAGCAGCCATCATGCCAAATCTAGTGGGAGTACCAAAAATTATCGCATCAGCTTCAACTAAAGAATCCAAAGTTGCTATGGGAATATGTAAAAATTGTTCTTGTGCCTTTTTAGCCCCGGATTGGATTAGAATATCTTCTGGAACAGTTTCAGGCACTCTGTAGATCTTAACATCCGTTCCTTTTACTTCTTTTGCACCTTCCGCTTCGGCTTTAGCCATTTGATAGGTATGACCGTACATACTGTAGAATATTATGTTGACTTTTGCCATCTAAAGTCCTCCTTTAATTACGATAAATTTAATCCACTTTTATTATACCTGTATTTTATTAATATTTTTTGAATTATATTATAAATACGGCCATTTTATTTTAACCTTTCATTCCAGTAAATGTGATTCCTTTTATGAAATATCGTTGAGTGAATAAAAATACTATTATAAGAGGTAAAATTACGATAACCGAACCAGCCATTTGCATCGCTATGTTTTCAGTATATTGTCCTCCTAAAACAGATACGGCAACAGGAAGTGTGTACATGCTTTCATCGGTCGCTATAATCAACGGCCATAAAAAATTGTTCCAAGAACCTGTAAATGTGAAAATTGTTATTGCAGCCATAGCAGGTCTGGCCAAAGGCAATATTATTCTAAAAAATATCCACCCTTCATGTGCTCCATCTATTTTAGCTGCTTCTATCAGTTCGTCAGGGACACCCATAATATACTGTCTCATGAAAAATATGTTGAAGGCATTCGCTATAGCAGGTAATATTAAACCCCAATAGGTGTTCAATAGATTCAATCGTGACAGTAATAAGAACACTGGAATCATAGTTATTTGGCCAGGCACCATTATCGTTCCTAAGATAAACAAAAACAAAAGGTTTTTATTTTTAAAATGGAATTTGGCGAACCCATAACCTGCCATAGTAGCTATTAAAACGGATAAAAATGTGGTAGAAAGAGAAACAAGAACAGAATTCAAAAAAGGTCTTCCAAAGTTCATTTCTTGAAATAAATCTATATAATTATTAAAAGTAGGATTTCTAGGGATCCATCTGGGAGGAAATATAAAAATTTCTCCAGGTCCCTTAAAAGAAGTTGAAACCATCCATACAAAAGGTATAACAGAAATTAACAGCCAGATAATTAATAATCCATGTACCGCCACTTGTTCTATAGGAGAAACTTTTCTGGATCTCACATTTATCACTCCTTACCAATACTCTCTTATACTTCTGATCTTCTTGCACTCATTTGCATGTATGTTAAAGCAAATATCATTAAAAATAGCATAAAAGCGATCGAAGAGGCATACCCTAATTTGAAGAACCTGAACCCTTGTCGATACAGATACAGAACTATAGATAAAGTAGAATTCAAAGGCCCGCCTGCCGTTAACATGTAGGGTTCTTCAAATAATTGCAAATAACCTATTACAGTCATAACTGTAACAAAAAATATCGTTGGTCTCAACGATGGGATAGTAACATGTAAAAATTGTTGAAACCTTGAAGCTCCATCCAACTCGGCAGCTTCATATAGATAGTCGGGTATATTTTGTAAACCAGCCGTGAAGAGAATAATGTTGTAACCTACCGCTTTCCAAACTACAAGCATTATTACCGATGGCATTGCCCATATGGGATCACCTAACCAATTAGGTCCTTGTATACCAAATAAACCCAAGAACCAATTTATTAATCCATAATCAGGATTGAGCATCCATGCCCACACGATAGCAATTGCAACTGTGTTTGTAATAGAGGGGAGGTAAAAACTTACTTTAAAAAAATTCTTAAAATATGTAGCCTCCCTATTTATTAGGGTAGCAAAGCTTAAAGCTAATACTACTGTTAAGGGCATCGCAACAACTAATGCATATAGTGTATTTAGTAAAGCCCTCCAAAAAAGGGGGTCTTGCATTAAGTTTACGTAATTTTCAAAACCAATAAAACTAGCTCTTCCCCAATCATATATAGCATAAACATCGAAATCGGTGAAGCTTATGACTAAAGAAACTACTATAGGTATTAACATGAAGATCAACAATAATATTATTGAAGGTCCTATGAAACCAATAATCGCTCTTAATGGGGTCTTCAATTCTATCGCTCCTTAATAATCAAAATCAAAAAAATTTGATCAAAAGCCCCTCTTTTTTGTAACAAGAGGGGCATAAAACAAATTATTTCAATATCTTTTCAATATCTTTTTTCAAATCTTTAGCTGCTTGTTCTGGCGTTTTTCTGCCATAAATCGCTTCTTGAACTCTGCTATCAATCGAAACTGAGATCTCTTGAAATTCGGGTATATTTATAGGAGCTTTTGCATCATTCAACTGTTCACCAAACGTCGCTATCATCGGATCTGATTGCAATAAAGGATCTTCCCATGCTTTGGGGACTGAAGGTAGTGCATTCACAATTTGGTACCACTTTACTTGGATATCCGGTCTCGACAAGAACTCTATGAACTTCCAAGCAGCTTCCTTGTTTTTGGAATCTCTGAAAATTACTAAATCACTGCCACCCATAAAGGATGTTCTGCTTTTATTCTCGGGCATTAATGCAACATCCCAATTACCATCTATTTGAGGTATTTGTGCCCTTATCATACTAACCATCCATGGACCGGAAAAAAAGATTGGTGTATCTCCAGAGGCAAAATCTTGGAATAGGTTCCCTCCACCAGCAATTGGAGTCAATCCTTCAGTGAAGAATCTTGTGTAATACCCAAAAGCTTCGACGAATTCTGGTTGGTCTACTATCACATTTCCAGCGCTGTCTAAAATATCTCCACCATTTTGCCAAACAAATGGTAACAGTACTTGATAATTATCCTGAGGTTGGTAAAGTGTAATGCCATATCTACTACCATTTTCAACTAACTTCTTTACAGCATCGTATAACTCATCCCAATTTTGAGGAGCATGATCGTAACCTACTTGCGCTAATAAATCTGTTCTGTAATACATAGCTCTAGTATCCACATACCAAGGAATACCAAACTGCTTCCCATCAACTATTCCTGTTTCCCAAGCACCTTGGAAGAAATTCTCTGGCTTTACCACTTCAGAGTTTTCTATGTACGGAGCTAAATCTTCAAACGCTCCCATGCTTCCAAACGGAGCCATCCAAGTTGTTCCCATCTGTGCAATATCCGGGACTTGTCTGCCAGCGATTCCTGTTAAAATTTTATCGTAGGCATTTGCCCAGGGTATGGCTTGAATATCGACCTCATATTCAGGGTATTCTTCCATGAAAAGCTCAGCTAATTGATCCAAACTTTTTGCCTCTTCACCCATAGCCCATACTGTGATCTTTGTTGCTCCGAAATTGAATGAAACCAACAACATCACAACACTCAAAACGACCAAAGTCTTTCTCATGTTCCTACACCTCCTAATAACAATTTTTTACAGTATTTAGAAGTTTAAAACTTCTATTAAATCCCTACCCCCCTGCAAACCTTTTAAAATCGAAATTTTATTTTTGATAATCTTTTTATTTTTAATATTCTGATTCAGAAAAGAATCTTATTTTAATTCTAAAGTTCCCCAATTTTGTGGATTTGCCCAAATATCTGGCAGAGGATTCCAAGAAATTATATTCTCTCTCACATATTCTCCTATAGCCGCATCTCCTTTGTTAGAATTATGGATTGTGTGGCTAAATCCAAGTTTTAAACCAGGTTGTGGATTCGTTATACCTAAATATTCAAATGGGATCATGACTTCCACAACATATCCATAATCTGTTTTTTTAGAAGCTACCTTCATTTTAGGTGCCGTTGTGGATATTGGACCTGGTTTTGCGTCTTCGTGTCGTACAGCCTGGACGTTTCCTTCTGTATCAAATGGAAGAATAGCTAATTTGAAAATTCCCGCATCTGAGCCAGCAACTGCTGGGTTTATATAAAATTCAATTGAATCAGTCCTGTAATAACCACCGACATCGTTGGGGGCTATGTTAATAACGACAACTTCATCGTATACGTCTGCTGCTAAATACAAGTTTTGATCATCCCATGCAACTTGAAAGTAACTATGTAGAACCTGAGACCTTTTATCTACAGGTTTTATTCCACCGCCTGGTACGTTCATATCTTCTGTTACGTCATATTTTGGAATGTTTTTCCATTCTTCTAAATTCCCGTCGATGTTTATATTATTTGAAATTTTTGGTGCTTCCGCTAACTTTTCTTCGGAACTAGTTAACAATCGTTTGTATTCTTCAACATACCAAGGAGTAACTGAATAATCAGATACTTTTTCAACGAATCCTATTTCATCTAAAGCCTTTTGAACATTTTCATTCTTCATGAAAAGTTCCCAAATTAAACCGGTCCTATAATTTTCGATCATTAAAATAATATCTCCTTGATCAATCCCTATATATTGATCAGAGAACCATACTTCATCTACGTTGAATGCACTATAAAATCCATACTCGCCCCATACTAACGGTCCATATTTACTCAACATTCCTCTGATAGCGTTCATTGATATATCAGGAGTGAATGGTATAGATGATATAGATGCATAGGGTGCAACCGTTCCATCGTTGTTCCCATCAACAGCTCCGTAAGCTTTGTATCCTGTAGGTCCATCAGAAGCACTTAAACCCCAGATGTCCATGGCGTAAGTTTCGTATTTAAAACGATTCTGTACAGCATATAACCAGTTGTATCTTGTTGCGGCTACTGCGTTGTTGAAATAATTAGCGTATTTGTCTTCTTTGTCTCTAAAATCTATCCAAATATTAGGGTATTGGTATACGAACAGTGTTTCTTGAGGTAGATAAATATATGTATCGTTTTTTACGGGTCTAAAAATTTTGTCCCATGAATCCGCAGGAACTGGATAGGTTGGTGAGCCAATAGCTAACACATAGGCGAGTAATCCTTCGTTGAAAGAATCCCATCTAGCGCCTAAGAAACCTGCCTCTGGTTTCCAACCCATGGACAAAGTGTCCCCACCGGCAAGCATCCATTGCCAATTTACGTTTTCATATAATTTATTTGCTAGTTCATCTACTTCCGTATTTTCAAAATAGGCTCCTGCTGTCAATGCGCCGGCAACGAGTATTGCGGTATCGATAGAAGATACCTCGCTGTTCCACTCTCTCTTGCCAGTATTCATGTTCACAAAATGGTAGTAAAAACCATTGATTCCTTCAACTTTGCCTTCTACAAAGGTTTTTAACGTTGTTAACGTTCTTTCGTAACCTTGATCATAAGTTATCCATCCTCGTTCAATACCTACTGGAATAGCTGAAAGCGCCATCCCAACAGCGGCTATACTTGAAGCTGAATCTGGCGTACTTCTATCTTTTACCAAACCATTTTCAGGGTTTACTTCTTTCCAAAGGTACATGAAGGTTCTTTTTTGTATTTCATCTAATAAGCTTTCATCGTCAAGTTCTAAAAGGTTTTCTACTTCTTCTTTAAGCTTTGAAGGGACGGCGGATAAAAGATCTTCCACTGTGGGTTTAGAATCTGATGATTTTTCTACAAAGATTCCATCTACATAGAATGGTTCCGTTAAAGGTACTTTTTCATTGTTTTGATTGAAACCAGCAAAAGCCAAGTAAATCATGTACTTATTTCCTTCTTTTAATTTGCTCATATCTCCGGCTATCTCAAATTCTACCTTGTTCCATCCATCATTTATACTTGTTTGAGAGAATACCCCTCCAACCCATTGCCATTCAGTTGTTAAATCTGCCATACCTAAGAAATACATCGTTGGTTTTATTTTATTGTCCTTTGGTATATATACGTTCATTGTTACTTTGTCGGTATCTGACCAAGAAATAATTTTTTCGCCAGAAAGTTCAATTGCTATCTTTGTTTCTATTGCTTCACCGTTGGGAATAACCCTCATGGAGTATAACCCTTCAGCAGCACGGTCTGTAGCTAATTCAAAAACAGCTCCCGTGTTATCGTTACCAAAAGTATTTATCTCCTCAACCGTGTCCATATTCCAAATATACACTTTTTCTGTTAGAGGCTCTTGAGAGTTTAAAGCAACTAAGTTGTCAACGTAAAAGGGATCTTTTAAAGGAATTTTTGCCGATCCTTCAGAATGCATGAAGGAAAAGTAAAGCATATATTTGTTCTCGAGCGAAATATCTTGCATCTTTTGGGATAATTTATACTCTATTAGATTCAAACCATCTTTTGGTGTTGTTTCAGAGAATATTCCATCAACCCATTCCCAGCCTTCAGTAACATCAGCCATACCAAGAAAAAAATTGTTAGGTTTTAAAGAACTATTTGGATTTGTGTAAAGCGCTAGCTGCAATGTATCATTACCAAACCATTTACTCAATCTTTCTCCTGATAATTCGAAAGCTAACTTCGTCTCTTCAGATGAGCCTGAAGGTACGACAATCGTAGAAAATTTACCGTTGTATACATATCTACCACTCAGTTCAAAGGTTGCTCCAGTGTTATCATTGTTCAAACCAACAGTAGAATCGAAATCATGGATTACCACTTGAGAGAAAGCTGATAAAAACAATATTAGAACTGCTAATACCAAAAAATATCGTTTTTTACTCATCGTAAATTCCTCCTTTTCTAGAATTTTATATTGTCTTTGGAAACTCTGAACCCTACTTTAAACCATACTTCTAGAATCTAAAAATTTTTAAAATACTTCCATCATTCTTAGCTCCCCTTCGCACCGTAGCCCCCCATCTAAGGAAGGGACCTGCGGTCCCTTTACCCAGCAGGGTGAGGGAGGGCTTCGCCCTGTAACCCTTTTAAAATCGAAATCTTATTTTTGAAAATCTTTTTATTTCTAAAGTGTCTAGAAATTTGATATTGTTTGTGATAGATATTTTCTAAAAAAGTACTTCAACGTTCAAAACACTTTCTTCAAATAATTCCGGATTAATAATATTTCCATTGATTTCTACACCATTAACTACAATCTTTTTCTCATTACTTTTTTTGTAAGTTATGTTTAACTGTTTTCCCCTGAATATTCTCCTTACTTTTACTTCTTTCCAATCTTCTGGGAACAAGGGTTCTATTCTTAATCCTTCCCATTCGGGTTTTAGCCCAAAAATTCCCTCAACTCCAACTATGAAATACCAAGCTGCCGATCCTGTATACCAAGTCCACCCTCCTCGTCCAAAATAAGGAGAATCTGGCCCATCAACGTTACCAGGGGTAACATATGGTTCAGCTAAGTATTTATCAGGTTCCAAACCCCTATAAATAGGCATAAAGCTTTTGTAGATTTTGTATGTTTCAGGATCTTTCATCTTTGAGGCTGCCAATATCGCCCAAGTGCCTGCATGAGTGTATAATCCACCATTTTCTCTAACTCCTGGAGCGTATCTGCTTAAGTATCCAATTTCTGAATCGGGGTTCGCAAATGCTGGTTGAAAAAGAAGTGGCCCATAATCTTTAAAAAGGTACTTTTTTGCTGATTGATAAGCTGCTTCAATTCGTGTTTGTGTTGCGGTGCCGTTGATTATTGCCCAAGTTTGTGCGTTTAAAAATATCTTACCTTCACTGTTTTGTTTACTCCCAATCGGTTCTCCATTGTCTTTGAATGCCCTTACGTACCATTCTCCATCCCAGGCGTATTTGTTTATATTTTCTTTAAGCTTTTCAGCTTCATCCAAAAACCTTTGCATATTTTCTAAATCTCCTATCTTTTCACAAACAACAGAGAAATCTTTTAAAATACCGTACAAGAAATGTCCAAGCCAAACACTTTCCCCTTTTCCTTGAGTGCCAACAGCGTTCATGCCATCATTCCAGTCTCCGTCACCTATTAAAGGAAGTCCTCTTGGGCTCATATGATTTAAATTGTAGTGAATCGCTCTAATACAATGGTCGTATAAAGAAGATTCCCCACCATCCAGGAACTTTATGTTTTCTTTCAAGAATTCTAAATCATTGGTTTCTCTTAAAAGCCTTAGAACAACAAAAGGCAACCATAATCTGTTATCCGATATATTATTTTTGTAGCCAAGTTCGGAAAGCGGATGCCACCAATGGTAAACACTCCCATCTTTGAACTGGTGGGCTGCATGAAGTCTTATTTGATTTTTGGTCTGTTCAGGATCGATGTACAAAAATATCTGACTATCTTGAAGCTGGTCTCTAAAACCATATGCACCACCAGTTTGATAATAAGCCGACCTTCCCCACAATCTTCCAGAAATAGCTTGATATTTCAACCAGTTGTTTAGCATAAAATCTAGGGCTTTATCTGGAGTTTCAACAGTAAATTTCGAAAGCATTTTATCCCACATACCCTTTACTTTTTCAAATTCTTCTTCAACGCTTTCTACTGTCTGATATTTTTTAACAAGGAAATTCACACTTTCGTTGGTATTTTTTTGAGAAACAGCTCCAAGAAGATAAATCAACGTTTTTTCTTCTCCTGGTTTTAAAATTATTTGATTTTTTAAGCTGGCAATAGGATCTTCCCACTTTCCATAGGTGTTTGATATTTCTCCAGTAATAATGGCTTTTGGATTAGAAACACTTCCGTACGGTCCTAAAAATCTTTCCTTTGACCCTTCAAATCCTGCCACTGTCTCACTAACTGAATGAAAAGCTGTATATTCCCAGTTTCTGTTCCAATTTTGACCTTTTTCATTTGGTATCTCCCACATTCTTTTTTCAGCCGTCATACAGTTTAAACCGTTTAAAAAATCTGTTTCTATAAAAGTTTTGTGAAACTCTCTGTGCCAGTCAGGAGCGGCTCCCAAATTCCATTCTAAATAGGTGTAAACAGATAGTCTACGTTCTTTTTCGGAAGTATTTTTTATAGTTAACTTCCATATTTCAACTGGGTCATCTTTAGATACAAACATAGTTAAATTCGTTTTTATATCGAAGTATTTGGTTTCAAATATGGAATAACCTTGACCATGTCTTAATTTATACTCTTGAGGTTCTTTACAACTGGGTTTCCAGCTTGGAGACCAAAAATCCCCGCTTGTATCATCTTTTATGTATATATATTTACCCCATTCATCCTTTATTAGATCTTGTTCCCACCGTGTAATTCTATTTAAACTTGCATGCGTTCTCCAGCTATAACCAGAGCCACTCTGAGATATAATCATTCCATAATCTCTATTAGAAATAACATTTATCCAAGGTTTGGGAGTTTTAGGTGTGGTTATAATAAATTCTTTTCCATCTTCTGTGAAATATCCGTATTTTGTCTCGAACATATCTTCCCTCCTGATTTTTAAAATTACTGTTATAAAGGCTATTAAAAACTTTATTTATAGTTACTTAATCGGTTAAGTTATCTATAAAAATTTAAATTCTTATGCAAGAATGTCTTTCGATTAATTTTGTTTTTAACATATATCTTTTTTCTTCAATTTTTTCTTCATTGATTAAAGCTGTAATAATATCTACAGCTTTTTTACCCATTTCATATATGGGCTGTGAAACTGTTGTTAAAGGCGGTTCTATTATAGAACTGGCCTCGATATTATCAAACCCCACAATGGAGATATCTATGGGAATTTTGTAACCACTTTCTTTTAAAGCCCTTATTGCTCCTATGGCCATTTGATCGTTTGAAGAAAAAATAGCAGTGAATTTTTCTCTTTTTTCTAACAATCTTTTTGTAGCGGCATATCCTTCTTCTTTTGTGAAATTACCGTTTTCAACTAATTCTGGGCTGAATTGGATTCCATAAGTTTTTAATGCCTTTAAATACCCCTTGAATCGTGCCTTTGAATCCCAGGCAACTTCTGGACCTGCTAAAAACGCTATTCTTTTATGTCCAAGTTTTATCAAATATTCTGTCGCCTCATACGCTCCATTTTCGTTGTCAACCATTACGGAATAAATTTCTTCATCTTTTGGTGGATAGTCGATAAAGACAAAAGGAATCTCTCTTTCTTTCAATGATTCTATGAAATTATCAGTAATAAAATAGGCCATTATAATTAACCCGTCAACTATACTTTTATTCAACAGTCGAACTACTTGTTGCTCTCTTTCTGGTCGTGCGTGTGTGGTAAATAAAGTGAGAAGATAATCTTTTTTATTTAAAGTTTTTTCTACTCCTCTAATTATATTGGCATAAAACATATCAGAAATATCCGGGATAACTAAACCTACAAAATGTGTTTTTTCACCAGCTAAACCTCTTGCTGCGGAATTAGGAAAATAATTAGTTTCTTCAATTATACTTTTTATTTTATTTCTAACTGGTTCACTTACACCAGGTTTATCGTTGATCACGTATGACACGGTAGCTTTAGAAACTTGTGCAATCTGTGCAATATCTTCAATAGTTATTCGAGAATTTTTATTCTTCTTTGGTGGCATTGTATATCCTCCAATATTTTATTATAAGAGTACTTAACCGCTTAACTATTCATATTATACCTCTTAAATTCTCAAAATAAAAATCCGATTAAAGCTAATTATAGACAATTAAAGTCGATTAGAGCCGATTAGGACTTAAAAACTTAAAAATTCTTAATTTTTCATTTTTTTATGCTAAAATTTTAAAAAGGTGGAAAATTAGACGATAAGATAAAAGATCCGAAATTAAAAATTTTAAAAACGAATGGTTTGGTCGAGAGACAAAGAGGTACTAAAGTAAGTTTTAGCATTGCTGAAAGCATTAGGCAGGTGTAAAAAAGGAGTTTGAGATGATACATAAGCGTGAAATACTAGAAAAATTGTCAAATCATTTATTAAAGATCAATGAAACGATAAACCCAGAAGTAAAAGCTTACATAGACGGATACGTTGGCCCATTTTCCCAAGCACTTAAAGAAAATTATAAAATTGCAGAAGCTGAAAAATTACCCCTCTGTCAAGATACGGGTATTGTTGAATTCTTTGTTTTTTTAGGAAACGAAGTTAGACTTGAAGAACCGATATTTTCAACTTTAAATGAGGTGGTTGAAAAGGTATACACAGAAAATCCATTCCGATTTTCACTTGTCAGTGACCCCCTTTTTGAAAGAAAAAACACTAAGAACAACATTCCTGCTGTTGTACACATATTTCAAATTTCTGGGAAGAGTTTAGAGATCAAATTTTTAGTAAAAGGTGGGGGAAGCGAGAACCTTTCAGCCTTGTTCATGTTAAAACCATCAATCAATGTCCAAGAGTTAAAAGATCTAATAATCGGGCATGTGAAAGAAAACGGGGCAAAAGGTTGTCCGCCTTTACATGTTGGAATAGGAATAGGTGGAACTTCTGATAAAGCGATGGTTTTATCCAAATTGGCTTTAACTAAAAGTTTCAAAGAAAGAAATCAAAACCCTGTATACGCAGATTTTGAGGAAGAGCTATTGAAAGATTTAAATACTTTAAAAATAGGTTTTCAAGGATTAAAAGAGGGGGCTTCGATTTTTTCGGTACATGTAGAATATGCTCCCACCCATGTTGCAACACTTCCGGTTGGGGTTTCCTTAGATTGTTACCTTTGTAGAAAAGGTGTGGTAAAATTTGAAGATGGATGAAATAAAAAAATTAAAGGTCAGAGAACTCTTACAATACACAGGTGAATTGATAGTTATGAGGGATGCTGGCCACCAAAGACTTTTGGAATTAGTATCAGAAAATTCAAAGCTTCCAGTAGATTTAAATGAAAAAATTGTTTTTTATGCTGGTCCTGCTAATCCTCCAAAGAATTCTAAGATAGGCGTTATAGGCCCAACAACGAGTGAAAGAATGGATAAATATCTTGAAATGATCTTTAAATTAGGGGTGTTAGCAACGGTTGGAAAAGGGAAAAGAAGTGATTTAGCAGTAAAGCTCTGTGTGAAATACAAGCGAGTTTATTTTATAACTCCAAGTGGTGCAGCTGCATATCTTTCTAAATGTGTGAAGGATATAAAGGTTCTAGCCTTCCCAGAATTAGGGCCAGAAGCTATTTATAACATAAGCGTGAAAGATTTTCCTTTAATGGTGGCAATAGATACAAACGGCAATCAGATATTCTAACTTTTAAGGAGTGTTAATCTTGGACGCGAAAGAATTACACAAAATACTCAAAGGAAAAATTAGGACAATTTCGAACGTCGACAATTTGAACGAAGAATCGTTATCCCTACTATACACTCCTGGGGTAGCAGATGTTGCAGAAGAATGCTCTAAAGATCCAGAAAATACATTTTTATACACAAGACGTTGGAACACCGTTGGTATCGTTTCAGACGGGAGTGCCGTATTGGGTCTTGGTAACATAGGACCATATGGAGCGCTTCCCGTTATGGAAGGTAAAGCCTTGTTGTTTAATCTTTTTGGTCAGCTTGATGCCTTTCCAATTTGCCTGAATACACAAGATCCAGAAGAAATTGTTTCAATTGTGAAAAACTTAGAACCTTCTTTTGGAGGTATAAACTTAGAAGATATCTCCGCTCCTAGATGTTTTCGAATATTAGAAGAATTGAATAAAACAATGAATATTCCAGTTTTTCATGATGATCAGCAGGGAACTGCTGTAGTAGTTACGGCAGGATTGTTGAATGCATTGAAATTAACGGGCAAAGAAGCAAAAAATATTAAAGTTGTTATTAACGGTATAGGGGCAGCGGGGTACAATATAGCCAAGTTTTTGATAGATTTTGGCGTTATAAATCTTATTTTAGTTGACAAGAATGGAGTATTGAATAAAAATGTTCCAGAAAGTTGCTTACATGAATATCACAAAGAATTAGCGCAGATAACAAATCCAGAAAATATAATAGGGAATCTCACAGATGCTCTTTTTGGTGCAGATGTGTTCATAGGGGTATCCAAGGGCAATATTTTGAACGAAGAAATGGTAAAAAAGATGAATAAAAATCCTATAATATTTGCACTTGCCAACCCTTTGCCAGAAATAGATCCAATATTAGCAAAAAGCTTCGGGGCAAGTATAGTGGCAACTGGAAGATCAGATTATCCTAACCAAATCAACAATCTCATAGCCTTTCCAGGAATAATGAAGGGAGCGATAGAAAAAAAATCTAAAATAACTAAAAAAATGCTCCATTCTGCAATACTTGCAATTTCAAATTCGTGTATTCCCACGCCTACCAGGATCTTACCCGAAGCTTATGATAAAAGATTACATTTAAACGTATATGAAGCGGTTAAAAATGCTTCAGAATCGAACTAGTTGTTTCTATAATCCATTTTTTGCCTTTACTTTCTCACTTCTCTTTTGGACTTAGCTTCTACTACGAGTGGTCTTTTTCTATTTGATTTTTGCTTGAATATCTCTATTATTGCTTCAGCTTTTTCTGAAGGAACTGTCACAAAAGAAAATTTATCCATTACTTGGATATCTTTTATTTTTTTAATGGTTACACCAGTTTCCCTTTCAATGAATTCAGCAAGCTTTTTTGGTGTCATTTTACTTGAACTACCTAATGCAACAAATAACCTTTGATCCTTGCTTTTTGAAGAACTTTTAACTTCCTTTATTTTGTTATAATTTTCTTCTTTCAAGATTCCACCATAAAAATACTTTAAAATAGAAGAAATTATTTGACTGGGTTCTTGGTCAGTTTCCTCTATTATTTTTTCCGTCAAGATTTCGTATATGGGATCTATATCTTTGGAAAGATTAGATTTGATCTCGTCTTTTATTTTTTCAACTTTTGCATTAACAATATCTTTTGCTTGTGGTATTTTAGCTTCTTCTATTAAGGCTTTTGAGGAATGCTTAATGAACATGAATTTTCTATACTCGCTAGGTGTAACAAAAGTAATAGCTGTACCCTCATTTCCGGCCCTTGCAGTTCTTCCGATACGATGTATATAATTTTCTGGATTTTGTGGAAGAGAATAATTGATAACGTATTTAAGATTGTCTATATCTATACCTCTAGCTGCAACATCTGTGGCTATTAAAATTTTTATTCGTTTGTTCTTAAATTTATCCATTATTCTTTCTCTTTGATTTTGAGAAACGTCTCCATTCAGGGCTTCTGCTTCGTAACCTTTTCTGACTAATTCGTTTGCGATTTCTTCCGATTGGACTTTTGTTTTAGTAAATACAAGACCGTAAAAATTAGTGTCTAAATCTATTAGTCTACTCAAAAGTTCGATTTTATCAGATTCAGAAATCATGTAATAAATTTGTTTTGCCTTTTTTACTGTTATGTCCTCTTTGTTTTCTTGAACTGTTGTTACCGTTTGAAAATTTCCCATATACTTTCTAGCAAGGGTAACAATCCTTTGAGGCATTGTAGCTGAAAACATCAAAATTTGCTTTTCTTTATTAGTTTTTGAGAGTATCGTCTCCACATCTTCTATAAAACCCATATCTAGCATTTCATCGGCTTCATCAATGACCAAATACTTAATTTTACTAATATCTAAAGTACCTCTATTCAAATGATCTATTATTCTTCCAGGGGTACCTACCACTAAATCTACTTTTCTTTTGAGGGTTCTGATTTGATTTCCAATTGAGACCCCTCCATACACGGGAAGAAGGTTCAATCTTTTGTTTCCTTTCAATGAGTCTATCTCATTACAAACTTGCAAAGCTAACTCTCTTGTGGGAGTTAATACCAAAGCTTGAAGGTCGTTTGCTTTCTCTTCTAATCTTTCAATTAGAGGTATACCAAATGCTGCAGTTTTTCCTGTACCAGTTTGAGCCTGACCGATTACATTATTCTTACCAGATAAAAGAAGGGGTATAACCTTTTCTTGGATAGGAGTTGGTTCTTCGTACCCTTTTTTATCAATCGCGTTGAGTATGTTATCAGAAAGGCCCATGTGTTGAAATTTTGTCATGTTTTTACTCCTTTTTCTATTTTTTGGGCCAAAATAACCTTTTACATTATACCATAAGTTTCGTGAACAAATGGTATTTGTTTAAGAATTTAAATAACAATTCCCTTAAATATCTTTATCCTCACAGCGAGCTGAAGAGTTTAGGTATTATTATCGGCAATCGGTTTGCATTACTCCAATTTATTTTTAAAATACTAAGAAAATTAGAGTTATTTGTCTTTAATTGAAAATAATCGTATATAATTACCCATAACCACCACTGTTGAAAGTTGACAGTTTTTGTTATTTGTTGTAGAATTTTGCTGAATGTTGTTGTTTTTTAATTCTGGATCTATAAGAACAATTTTCATAAGAGGAGGTCATCAAAATGAAAAAAGTAGTAAGTATTTTGTTTGTTTTATTGATCTTTTTGGGCATCTCTGTTTTTAGTCAAGTTGAAATTACTATGTGGTTCCACTCAGGAAGAGGCGAAGAGAGAGAGGTTATAGAAGATCAAGTAAAACGATTTAATGCCATGCAGAACGAAGTTAAAGTTGTTGCTGTTCAATTGCCCGAAGGTAGTTACAACGATCAAGTGAACGCCGCTGCTTTGGCTGGAGATTTACCGGATATATTAGATCTGGACGGACCATTTGTTTCAAATTATGCATGGGCCGGTTATTTGAGACCCCTAGATGAATTCATGCCCTCAGAGTTGAAAGAAGATTTCTTACCCTCTATTATTGCCCAGGGGACTTACAATGGAAAAATATACGCGTTGGGAACCTTTGACTCAGGTTTAGCCTTGTGGGGTAATAAAGCCTTGCTGGAAAAAGCCAATGTAAGAATCCCAAAAAACGTAGAAGATGCCTGGACATTTACCGAATTCATGGATGTACTAAGAAGATTGAAAGAATTACCAGAAGTTACTTATTCCTTAGACCTTAAAGCAAACGATAGAGGAGAATGGTACACCTACGGATTGTCGCCATTTTTCCAAGGATTTGGAGCTGATTTAATAGACAGAGAAACCTACATGAGTGCAGAAGGAGTATTAAATGGTCCTGAAGCCGTTGCAGCTGCATCTTGGTTACAGGCTCTGTTTGAACAAGGATTTGTCAATTCAAATCCTCCAGGATATAATGTAGAATTTTTGAACGGTGAAATCCCATTAGAATGGGCTGGACACTGGGAATATCCACAAGGTAAAGGAGCGTTGGGAGATGATCTTGTTTTAATTCCTGCTCCAAAATTTTTCAAACATGTTAGTGGTATGGGATCTTGGGCATGGGCAATAACAACCAACTCAAAAAATCCTGAAGCCTCATGGAAATTCTTAGAATTTCTCTTGAAACCGGAAGAAATTGTTAAAATGTCCAATGCCAATGGAGCTGTCCCCTCTAGATATTCAGCAATTGAACTTTCTGAGCTGTACAAAGAGGGTGGACCACTCAACATTTATGTTCAACAATTAAATACAATAGCCCTTCCTCGACCAGTTACTCCTGGTTACCCTGCTATTACTTTAGCTTTCCAAGACATGATAGGAAATCTAATCAGAGGTGTAGATGTCCAAGAAATTCTGGACAGAGCGGTTAGGGTGATAGATCAGGATATTGAATCTAACCAGGGTTATCCCATATATTAAATGTTACAAGCTCCATGAACAGGGTGAGAAAACTCACCCTGTTTTTAAAATTGATAGAAAACTTTTCAATTATGAAGTAGATAAAGAGGTGAATAAAGTTGAATAAAGCAGAGAAAAGTAGGAAAATGAGTTATAAACAAAGGGGGCTTAAGCAGGCTTTACCTTTTTTATTACCTGCAAGTATTTTACTGTTCGTATTTTTAATAATTCCTTTCTTTTTTGCTTTTTATTTATCCTTTACGAATACTCGTTTAATTTCTCCTATTCCACCTAGATTTGTTGGATTTAGCAATTATGTTAGAATGTTAGGCGATGACCTCTTTGGAAAAGCCCTACTAAATAATTTTTATTTCGTAGCCATAGTTGTCCCTCTTCAAACCATTTTTGCCTTATTTTTAGCGATACTCGTAAACCAAAAAATAAAAGGTAGTACGACGTTTAGGACGATATACTTTTTACCTACCGTAACAACGATGGTAGTTGTTGCAGTAATATGGACATTTTTATATCATCCTGAGGGAACGATAAACGCCATCCTTTCTTTCATTACATTTGGGAACTGGGAGCCTATAGATTTTCTTAGCACCGAAAGAATCGCTTTCCCGACAATAATGTTTTTATCTATTTGGCAAGGAGTAGGTTTTCAAATGCTGATATTTCTTGCGGGATTGCAAGAAATTCCCGAATCATTGTATGAAGCAGCAACAATAGATGGAGCAAACAAATGGAAACAATTTATATATATCACTCTTCCCCAACTAAAAAATACAAGTATATTCGTAATTATCTCTACCACGATACTCGCTTTCAAATTATTCGATCAAGTATACATTATGACAAGCGGTGGTCCAAATTATTCGACATATACAGTAATGTTACATATATATAATCAAGGATTTAGGATGCAAAACGTTGGTTATGCATCTTCTTTAACGGTGATATTTTTTCTCATTATTTTAGGGGTTTCTTTAATTCAAAGAATTCTCCTGAGAGAAGAAAGAGAGGTGTTTTGATGAGGCAAAGAAGTAGAAAAAGAATGATAATTATTAATAGAATTATTAGTTATATTTTAATGATAATTCTCGCCATCTTTTTTTTATTCCCACTTTTGTACATGATCTCCGTGTCTCTTAATCCAAGTGAGATAGACATAGTCAATCAAATGTCTTCAATAAAAGGTTTTATACCCACTACGATTAGTATAGAAAATTTCAAAGATGTTTTTGATCGGATGCCTTTTCAAAGATTTTTATTCAATTCTGTGTTGATCGTTGGTACAACTATAATTGCAGGTTTAATTGTGAACAGCATGATGGCGTACGGACTTGCTAGGTTCTCTTTCAAAGGAAGAAAAATGCTAGTTTCAATAATTGTAGCTTTAATTATCATTCCCTTTGAAGCAATTGCCATTCCTCTATTGCTCATAACCAACAAGATGGGGTGGCTGGATAGTTACCAAGTTCAAATAATTCCATTTATTGCTAATCCACTTTATATATTTCTTCTCTATCAATTTTTCATAAATTTTCCCAAGGATTTGGAAGAAGCAGCTCTAATAGATGGAGCAGGTTGGTTTAAAATTTATTGGAAAATCGTTTTACCTCTTTCTAGACCAGTTTTGGCAAGTGTAGCAATTCTTCATTTTCTTATGCAATGGGGTTCTTTTTTGTGGCCATTGATGGTTACGAGGGGATACACATATAGGCCTTTAACGGTTGCAATGCAAACGTTCTTTGGACAAGCCCCAATCTACTGGGGAGATATCATGGCTTTTGCTACTATGATGACTATTCCTGTTATAATATTATTTATTTTCCTACAAAACCAGTTTGTAAAAAGCGTTGCTACCACAGGAATAAAATAGGAGGTATGTTTTATGACGCAAAATTCATCATGCTTTAAATTGAAAAACAAATACATTTGGGATCTCTGGTTTCTTAAGGACAAAGAAGGTACTTGGTTCAAATATTTTTTAGAATCACCCAGCACAAAAGACCCTGAAGACAGGCATTTTCATTCTTCAATAGGCTTAGCCAAAAGTCAAGATTTAATTAATTGGAAATATGAAGGTATTATATTATCCTCAAATCAAAACAAATGGGACGATACCTCTATTTGGACTGGAAGTACATTTTATTACAACAACGAATACTATCTCTTTTACACTTCAAGAAACAGTAAAAAACCCAACGAGCAACTCATCGGTTTAATAACTTCAAAATCCCCTGATTTCAAGAACTATACAAGAATTTCAGATAACGAACCACTTTTAAGAATAGATCCAAATCTTTATGAAACTAATTCTTACGATGGTATGATACATTTCAGGGATCCTTATGTTTTTCAAGAAGGTTCTGATTTTTACATGGTTTTCTGTAGTAGAAGAAAAGATGGTGAGATCAAAGCAAGAGGAACTGTGGGAATAGCTACCTCTAAAAACTTGATAGATTGGAAAATTCTCGAACCGTTATCTATACCTAAATGGTTTGACAATACCGAATGCCCGTATATTATTAAAAAAGATGGCATATATTATTTGCATTTTTGTTCTAATTCATTTTCGGATAACTTCAAAGAACAAACAGAATTAGATCCTATTCCTGGAGATTATTTCTTAGTAAGCGAAAATTTAAAAGGGCCATACACAAAGACCGCAAATGGACCAGCATTGTTTAAACCGCAAATTGAAAAAATCGCCTACAATACGCAAATAGTTTCACAAAAAAACGATAATTTTATCTTTTTTTGGCAAAAAAGTGAATCAGAGTTATGTCCAATATTTTCACACAGAGGACCTTACAAAATATGGTACAATAATTATGGAATATCTATCGAGAAAGAGGAGTTTATGAAATGAAAACAAATAGCACTAAATTAATTCCAGAAGAAAGACGAAGAAGAATACTTCAATTGCTTGAAAAAGAGGGAAGCATCACAGTTTTTGATCTCTCTCAAATATTAAAAGTTTCCTTTTCCACAGTTCGAAATGATTTAAATTATTTGGAAAGGGAGGGACTTATAAAAAGAACGCATGGTGGAGCCATTGCTAAAGAAAGGTTTAATCCTCTATTTCAAAAAGAAATTGCAGGACATGCAAAAGAAAAATTGGAAATTGCAAAGTATGCGGTTCAATTTGTAGAAAACGATGACACAATATTTATCGATGCGGGAAGCACTACCCTTGCTTTTACTGAAGAATTAATCAACTCTAATAAAAAATGCCATATAGTTACAAACTCATTATACATTATAAATGCTCTTTCTAACTCCATTGAAATAAATCTACACGTTTTAGGCGGAGAATTTATCCCCAGTAATATGAATTTTATTGATTTAGAGCAAAACTTCGAAAAATATAAGTTTAAAAAAGCCTTTATGGGAGTTAACGGATTCAACGAGGAAGGCTTCTATGTTCATGAACTGAGTGAAGCAAATTTTAAAAAGAAAATTATAAAATCAGCAAAAGTTGCATATGTCCTAGCAGATCATTCCAAATACAATAAAATCTGTGCTAACTTGGTTGAAAAATGGAAACAAAATTATATTTTAGTTACAGATGATAGAAAAATAGAAATATAAGGGAGTTAATCTTCCGTTTAACCTTTCTTTTTCACGGACATTTGATTTGATCAAATGTGGAGAATTGAGATAATAAATATGATATAATAAATTGAAAACAAAGTTACAACATCAAAGAGGTGAAAGAAACTTGAAAGGATTTTTAGAAATTTTGCTTCCCTTTGCAATAATTCTTTTGCTTTTTGGTTTTTCTTCACAAAAAGCCTCGGTAACAGCTCAGCCATCTCGTGAAATATCCCCACAAATACCTTCATTTTCAGAAGAAGATGAGAATTTATTCGAAGTCACTTTTATAATCGCTTCGGTTCCAGAAAGTACACCACAAGATGCATCAATTTATATGATGGGGAACTTCAACAATTGGTTGGTGGGAGATGAAAACTATAGATTTGAGAAAATGGGTAATGGAACGTACCAATTAACTCTAAGAATGCCCCCAAATACTGAAATAGAATACCTATATAACCTTGGCAATTATGATAACATAGAGAAAGATTTCTTTGGGAATGAAAGAGAAAATAGAACTTACAAATTTGAATATAACTTGGATGAAGTGAGAAATGAAATAGAAAGCTGGTAGAAAAATGAAAAAGGTCTACTTATTTGACTTAAATGCAGAACATTTTAAAAAGGTTGGAGATCTTATACTTCCTTTTTACAACGAAGACCCTCTAAACTTTTTGTTTCTAGGGCCTTCTGGTTTTTATGTCAAGCAAGTAGCAGAATATATCGCCTCACAAACAGGAAAAACTATCAATCGTGACGCCTTTAGGGTTATAAACCAATATGTAACTGAGACGCTAAAAACATACCAACCACAATCTGTAATACTGAACAGGGATTTTTTGAAAGTATACATCGAAAACGAGATAATGGACTTAATAGAAGAAGAGAAGAAAGACGAAGAATTTTCTGAATATCTAAACGTTATATCCAAATCTCAAAAATCAGTAGAGTACATATTAGATATTTTCGAGAAGAAATGGGAAATTTCAAGGGTTGAAGATGAGGAAATCGTTGAATCCTCCGAAGAATACAAGTTGCTAGATGATTCTATTGATAACAATTCTAATTTGTACATACTTTACACTAAATTAGAAAAAAAACTCGAAGATATTTTAGAAACGAAGTTTGATATGTCTATTAAATATCAGAGAAATTACGATCCCGTTAGTGTGTACAAATGGTTTTATGAGATTTTACCTAGCAGGTTGAAAGAAGAGGAGAAAAAATATATAGGGAAAAGGGTCGTTATTTCCGGATTTTTTGATATTTCTCCAGCTGTTAATAAAACACTTAAAGCTTTCTTTGATCTCTTTGAAGAGGTTCATTTTATTACTTGGATCAATATCGAAGACAGAAGTTTCGACTCAATAACCAACATACACAACTTTTTAAAAAATGAAGATTTTAAATTCCAATCGAAAAGTAATGGGTTAAGAAGGATTTTTGAAAATACCGGAATTGAAATCTTTCCAATGAACAATGATGTTTCTGAAATAGAAATCCTTACAAAAGAAATAAAAAGAAAATTGATAAGTGAAAATCTTTCTCCTGATGATTTGGGGGTAGTTGTTTCCAATAATTCAACTGCAAAATTATTTGCGGATTATTTGGAAGATGCCAAGGTACCTTACAGGTTCAAAAACGACGTTCCGCTAAACGAAAGCCAAATAGTTTTGATACTTCTTCAACCGGTTAAGACACTGGTGAGGGGTTGTGAAGTTGAAGATATCTTGGCAATGGTTGAAAGTGGTTACGGGGGAGTAACTGAGCTAACAATGGAGCAGATAGAACATTATTTAAAGCGATTGAACTTATTTTATGACATACAAAAATCTTCGCTCAAAAACCGAAAAGAAAAATGGATGAATACTATTGAGAAAGAAATAGATAAAAGAAGCTCTCAACTTAAAGGCACAGAAGAAATAGAAAGGATAAGCGAAGAACTCAAAGACTTGAATGAATTAAAAAAATGTCTTGGAAACATATTTTCT
This sequence comes from Petrotoga olearia DSM 13574, assembly GCF_002895525.1. Taxonomy (GTDB): domain Bacteria; phylum Thermotogota; class Thermotogae; order Petrotogales; family Petrotogaceae; genus Petrotoga; species Petrotoga olearia. Next base: position 31,144 of record NZ_AZRL01000006.1, on the reverse strand, counting down.
CTTTTAGAAAATATCCAAAAAAGCAAAGATCGAAAAAAGTACTTCAGTGTTTCTGATTACAGGGATTTGGTGAAAGAATGGATAGATACCTACCTATCTCATTTCAACATACTAAAAACATACGAGGATGTACTCCCTATCGAGAGTCAATTAAATGCATTAAAAGCCTTCGAAACACTGGTATTTAACGTCGAAGAAAATTTGGGAAAAATTCTAAAATCAGATAAAAATTTAGGAATCGAAAAGTTCTACAAAATCCTTTCCTCTCTTATTCAGATTGAAACGTATAGAGAATCCGAAAGGTACGATAATACAGTAGAAATAATGAGCCTTGAAGACTCAAGATTTGTAAAGAAAAAATACAAATATTTTGTAGGTTTCACTGAAGAAAACTATCCTTCAATAAAGGTCAATCCTTTCATCACATCTATGAGTAACGAAGGTACCTCAATCGCCAAACACTCAGAAAAAATCAGTAGAAGAAACTTGTTTATCTCGATGATCTTCGCAGAAAATATTGTATTTACATATCCAAACGCTAAATTAAGCGGTGAACCAATACTACCCTCTCCATACGAAAAAGAGTTTAGGAACAACTTTAAAAAAGTTAAATATTCCAATAAGTTTCTCTCTAAAAAAGAAATCCTACCAAAAGATCCAGAGAATATTTTCTCTGAAACAGAAGCTACTATTTATTACATATTGAATGGAAAGAAAGAATATTTACCAGATAAACACTTCACTAATATTGAGAGATTAAAAAAAGAGATAACTAATCCACAATGGCAATTATCTAAAAATACTGGCCTTGGACGGTTAAGCCATACAAAAATTACTACTTATGTGGATTGCCCTTTAAAGTATTACCTCGCGATCGAAGGCCGATTATATGGAGATAAAGATTTTGGGAAATTTTTTGATGGACTTATAAAGCATAGGGTGATGAAAGAGATATTTTCCAAGTACAAAAATTATGAAGATATGGCTCAAAAAATTCTCTACGCAGAAGAATTGAAAGAAGAAATAAAAAGTATCGTTGAAAATATTTGGGAAGAGTATACCGACGATTTTTTACAAACCTATGAAGCTATAAAAGACGTAGAAAGTGAAATAATAACAGAAGATATTTTTGACAGTATAGAAGACATATATCGTAACTATATTAAGTTCAAAAAAGGGATGGATCTCACCTATTCTCAAGTTATAGCTACTGAGTTAGAGGTAAATTCAAAGATAAACGTAGGAGATTTTCATGATGTAGACTTAACATCTAGAATCGACAGGGTAGATCTTTTGAATGGTAACTACACATACCTTCTTGATGAGTTCGATGATCAGCTATTACCAGGCGCATACTCAATTATGGATTACAAAAGATCAAAAAATTTTCAAAGTGAACAATTGTTGATTTATTATTTAACCTTATTAAATAACGAAGAATGGAAAAACAAATTAGCAAATTCTGATGTGTATCTAAAATTTCAGGTAGTTTCAAAGAAAAAAGAATACAAAAATAATAATTTTATAAAAATACAGAAAAATAATATTATATATAAACAACACGGACGGGGTGTTAAGTTCGTATCTTTTGATATTAAAGAATTCTACACATGGTTAGAGAAGGTTTTTCAAAACATCAATAAATCTGATTTCACCCCTATAGCAGTAAAAGAAAGAGAAATTAGAAGGTTCTTAGAAGAAATGTATGATAAATACAGCAATGCAAAAACAGGAGAAAAATATTACGACTGCTCTTCTTGCCAATTCAGAAGTTTATGCGATTTGATGCAGTACAAAAAGGATTTTAATATGAACATAAAAAAATACCTTTGAATTAAATGCCCCATATGGTAAAATATTTTGCATAAAACAAAATAAAGGGGCGCCAAATATCACCTTTCAGAGTTTCAAAACGCAGTAAAAAAATAACTTAAAATTGGAGGATGGAAATGGAAGAAGAAAGAGAACTAACCTTTTCAGACATACTCAGAATTTTTAAAAGAAGAAAATGGACTTTTTTAATCATTTTCTTCTTAACTATCTTTTTAACAGCTGTTTATCTATTTTTCATGGCAACTCCCAAGTATGAAGCTAAGCAGGTTATAGAGTACAAATCGAGTTCTTCCCAACCAACCGTCTCTTTAGGATCAATGTCTTCTGCAGCAAACTTATTAGGAATCATCCAACCGACTGACTCTGGTCTAACTACCGAAATTGAAAGGATGAAAGCCGATTGGGTGTTGGCAAACGTTGTAAAAGAACTCAACCTTGTAGAAAAAGCAAATGAAAACAAAGGGCTAATTGCAAGGTTAAGAGGTACAGAAGTAACAGAAAGAGATCTCATTGATTCACTAAAAGAAGGTATAAATATACAAAATGTTCAAGATACTAATATGATAGAAATAAGTTACCAAAGTTCTGATCCGGGCTTAGCTGCTTCGGTTGTTTCACTTGTGTATTCTTACTACACCGATTATGCAAAAAACCTTTATTTTGAGGATTCTCAGTCTTATTTGAATCAAGTTGAAACGTTATTTGAAGATGTTTCTCAGCAATATGATCAGATAAATAAAGAAGTTTTAGATTTTCAAACTAAAAATAAATTGTTAGCTTCTTCTTCAACTTCATCTCAAACATTCGATAGTTTAATTAGTTATTATTCTGAAACATATATGAATATCTTAAAATTAGACGCCGATAAAAATCAATTAGAAATCAGAAAGCAAGCTATAGAAGATAATATTTTCAAACTGACTCCAGAAACGAAAGAGTTTATACTAACAAATACTGAAAAAGATACACCTGTTAAGGATATAAAATCTAAATTAGTAAGTGACAACATAGAATTAGAAACTTTAAAGTTAAATTCCCCTAGTTCTCCAAGAATTGGAGCTTTGGAAGCAGAAATAACGGTTTTAGAAAACGAATTGAAAAAGAACCTTGAAACAATATTTTCCAACGATTTAAACTTTCTTGCATCGATCGATATGGGAACTTTTAATGAATACACAGGGATAATTACACAACTACAACTATTTGATGTAACAAAACAGGTGTACGAAAATATGCTTCAAGTTATTGATGATGAAATTGCAAAAAGCTCCCCCATTCTTTACGAATATTTTCTATTAAAACAACAGCAAACTATACTTCAAGCTAGGTATAATACTTTACTAGCTGCGTTAGAGCAAGAAAGGATGAAGGCATCACTGTACGATAACAAATTCAAAGTAATAAACTCTGCCTACATACCAGAAAATCCTGTATCTCCAAATACTACCCTTACTTTAGCTATTGGAGGGGTATTAGCAATATTCTTGGGGATTTTGGGTGTTTTTGTAAAAGAAGCCCAAGACAAAACGGTGAAAGATCTATACGAATTTGAAAGTTTATTTGGGGTTCCTGACATTATTTTAGATGATTCAAACGATGCCGAGAAAATAGTCAATTTCGTTTATAAAAAAGATTTTAAAAAGTTTGGGTTGTTGTTTTTAGGGAGTTTCTCAGTTGCCCAGAACCTTTCTCAAAGAATTTACAACATCTTAAATACCATAAAACCTTATAAAACAGAGTATTTTACTTCAATAGAAAATGAAGATTACAAAGAAAAATTTGAAAAATTTGAAAAGTTTAAAAACACAAACGAGGCGTTTATAATGTTTGACGATTTCAACAATGGTGATTATATACTATACAGAGATGATTTGGAAAAAATTATTATATTTATAGAAGAAAAAACAACAAACTTGGAAGATATAAAAGAGATTTTAAAAAAAGAAAAGGATCCCACAGTTGTTTATGTAAAAAAGAAAAGATAACATCTTTTGGAGGTGTCGGTAACGAAGCTCGAATTAATGAGCAAAGAAGAGTTTGAGATATACAAAAAGAAAATGTACGAAGAATATGCCAAAGTTTTGGCTGAAAATTTGTTGATTCCATACGAGGAAGCCTTGGCAAGAGCAGAGGATCAAATTGATACCGTCTGGAATGAAGATATCAAAAAAGGGAAAAACTATGGTTATAATGTTATAAATGGGAATAACGACCACGTCGGAAGAATTTGGGTTTTTGTCAATCACAGTTCTAAAAAAGCGTTTATATACGATATTAGGATTTTTCCTAAGTATCAAAAAAAAGGATTTGCAAAAGGTGCTTTAAAAAAACTAGAAGAAACATTAAAAAAAGAAAAGGTAAAATTTATTGAATTGAATGTCTTTGGGAATAACAAAGTTGCGTATAATTTGTATAAAAATCTTGGATTCGGCGAGACACACATCAATTTGATGAAAGGGTTTCAAAAACAGAGAGTTATTACTTTACCAAGATATTTGAAGTTTTTAGAAAGTTTCTTTTTAAAATCAGGATATAGAATAGTTGCTATCGAAATGAGAAAAAAGCTGTAATAAAAAACCTCCGTAAAGGAGGTTTTTAAATTATCTTTGTTTACTTTTAAATTAGAATTGTACACCTGCGTAAACCTTGAACTTTGGCCTCAACTGGAACTCACCTTTATAAACTTCGTCATAAGCGTCAGCTAATGTTGGTTTTTCAAATAAAACATCTGCACCTACATTCATGTCGAGGTTTTGAACTGCAAAGCTTGCTCCAGCTCCTCCACCGAAACCTAAACTATTTGCTAAAACCTTATCGTCTCCTAATCCAAAGGAATAGTTAAACAACCCTTGGACATACATTCCAAATGGTAAGTCTGGGAAGAAGGCATTTAAACTCTGCCTGTAACCAGCATTCACGCCCACCATCATTTGAGCTACCTCTTCAGTAGCAGTAGCGGAAGCTGTAACTGCTGCATTAGTAGCAAATTCTGTTGGGAAATAGTAATCAAAAGAACCGCCGACTAACAACGCTCCGCCTTCTACACCCAATCCATCGAACAAATAGTTTGCACCTGCACTGATCCCATGCATCGTTACATCTTCTACTGTATCTACATCAGTAGCGGCTAGAGATGTATTTACATATCCAACTGTTACTTCAAATGCAGCGAAACTAAAAACAGCTAACATACCTACCAACAACGTTGCGAAAACTTTTTTCATCTTTGTTCCCTCCTCTCTGAGATTTTGTAGAAATTATGATAAAAAACTAACAAACATACTTGCTTCATTGTATCATACTTATTTTATATCTCTAAGAAAAAATGAATACATTTTGTTGAATTTCGATGAAATCTGGCGTATTTTGTTTAAAAAGGTTAAGAGAAAGTATGTAATCTAACCTACTGTTTTTCTGAACAAACTTATTTGCTAATTCATTTTTATAAGAGTAATCGTTTTTATGATTTTTATTATTAACGTTTGGATCTGATTTTATAAATTTATCAGAAAGACTTTTAGATCGGTTATGTGATTTGCTTGCTATCGAGTTAAAATTTGAACTGTAGTCTTGGTTATAGTATAGATCATTCAATTCTTTTATTTTTATAGTGTGATCATCTGTAGAAGCTAAATAATATACACCTATGGTAATCGTTGATTTTTCTTTTTGATCCACTTCAATCTCGCTGATCAATTCTAATAAATTGAGATTGCCATGAGTACCAGAAGTTAAAGACAAGTTATCCAAATCTGGTAATCTAGCGTAAGATGTGTTACTTGCGAAAGATGAAAATACGAACAATAAAAAAATTAATAATATACTAGTAAACTTTGTTGCTTTTATCATAATTATTTCGCCTCCTGAAATTAACCCATTAAACTATTTATTTATAGAAATCTAGAACTTTGTATATATGCTCCGCATTAATTTGTTTGATTCTAATGATATAATAGATTACATTCCTTAAAATCAGATTAAAAGAAAGGAGTATTTCAAATGTTTGATCCCTTAAAATTTGCTTATCCTTCAAAAAGGATTCCTGTTTATGCAAAAAACGGGATGGTGGCAACAACAAATCCATTAGCTTCTGAGATAGGTATCGAAATTTTAAAAAAGGGTGGTAATGCTGTTGATGCAGCTGTTGCAGTGGCAGCAAGCTTGACAGTTTTAGAACCTACTTCCAACGGTATAGGTGGCGATGCATTCGCTATACTTTACAAAGACGGTAAACTATATGGGTTGAATTCCAGTGGATACGCTCCAAAAAATCTCACCTCAGAATTAATGAAAGAAAAAGGGTTTGAAAGAATTCCTCCATATGGATGGGAATCAGTTACTGTTCCAGGTGCTCCAGCAGCTTGGGCAACTTTGTCTGATAGATTTGGTGTTCTTCCTTTTGAAGATTTGATAGAACCAACCATTAAATATGCAAGTGAGGGTTTCCCTGTTTCTCCTATAACAGCTAAATCATGGCAGAACGCTTTTAAAAGGTATAAAAAAGAGTTGAAGGGCGAAATTTTTAAAAATTGGTTTGAAGTGTTCGCCCCTAATGGGAACGCTCCCGATGTTGGAGAAATTTGGAAATCAACTTATCACGCAGAGACTTTGAAATCAATTGCAGATACAAAGGCAAAAAGTTTTTATTCAGGAGAATTAGCTCAAAAGATTTTAAGTTTTTCAAAAAAGACAGGAGGTTACTTTTGTCAGGAAGATTTAGAAAAATTTGAACCTATATGGGTGGAACCGCTTAGTGTAAATTACAGAGGATTCGACATATGGGAATTACCACCAAATGGACAAGGTATAATTGTTTTGATGGCTTTGAACATACTAAAAGGGTTTGAAATGAAATGTAAAGAAGATCCAGAAAGTTACCACAAGCAAATAGAAGCATTAAAGTTAGCCTTTAGTGATGGTCTGAAATATATTACGGATATTGAAGACATGAAAGTACCGGTAGAATCGCTTTTATCTGAGGAATATGCAAAACAAAGAAGAAATCTTATAGGTGAATATGCACTGTTACCACAAGCAGGAAATCCGTATTCTGGAGGAACGGTTTACTTTGCAACTGCGGATAAAGATGGAAATATGGTTTCTTACATTCAAAGTAACTATATGGGATTTGGTTCTGGAATAGTGATTCCAAAAACGGGTATAAGTCTACAAAACCGAGGAACAAGCTTTTCTTTGATTGAAAAGGATCACAACTGTTTAAAACCATTAAAAAGGCCATATCATACCATTATTCCCGGTTTTATAACCAAAGACAAAAAAGCAATAGGTCCTTTTGGAGTTATGGGAGGGTACATGCAACCACAGGGCCATATACAATTTCTTAATAATTTTATCGATTTTCATTTAAATCCTCAAGCTGCTTTGGATGCTCCAAGATGGCAATGGGTGAAAGACAAAGAAATTATAGTAGAAAAAGAATTTCCAAGGCATATACTTGAGTCTTTAGCAGATAAAGGTCATCAAATAGAGGTTTCATTAAATTCTTCTAATTTTGGAAGGGGACAATTTATATATAGAACAGAGGATGGTGTTCTGACAGGAGGCACCGAACCAAGAGCCGATAGTAACATATCTTGCTTTTAAAAGAAATTTAATGAAAATTCCAAAAAGATTCTAAATAATGGTGGTACAATATAGTTAGACAAGCTAACTATATTGAGGTGAGTAAACTGACTCAAAAGGTTATTAATTTGCTCATTTTTTCCTCCATAAGTAGCTCTTTTTGGGCTATTTATAAAGTTGTTTTTAATTTATTTTTAAGAGATTTGGGTTATACAAACCAGTTCATTGGTCGAATGACCTCTTTTGAAATGTTGGGGGCTGCTATCTTAGGGATTTTAATAGGAATTCTTGGGGATAGAATTGGAAAGAAAAAAATGATCATTATATCTTCCATAGGTTTTGGTATTCTATTGTTGATAAGAAGTACTTTTCCTTATAAAAATATTTTATTAGTCCTTGGATTCTTGAACGGTGGATTTATGACTTCTAGAAGGTTACTCTTGGATTCTTATTTGATGGATGTTACAGATAGTTCAACCCGGGGGCCTGCTTTTGGATATAATTTTGCTATTTTTATGGTTAGTGGTGTTTTAGGGAACTTCATAGGTGGCTTTATGGGAGAATATTTGGGTTTAAGGTTAACTCTATATATAACAGGGGTATGTTATGCCATATCACCCATATTATTAAGAAAATTACCCGAAAGCGTTAGAGATAAAAGAGTTACCCTTAAAAAAGTTTTAGATTTTTCCCAGTACAACAAAGAAGAAAAATACATTTTAAAATACTATCTTTTAAGAACAGCAGCGATATCTTTTGGAGCAGGACTGTTTGTCAATTTTGGAAATATTATATACAAAGACCTGTTCAACATGTCTCCTTCTTTGATAGGTATATCTTTATCAATTGCACAATTTGGAGCTGCCGCAGGCTCTGCCGTTTCGCCACTGCTTGGAAAAAAGTTCGGTCCTTTTAAATATACATTCATTTTAAATGGGATAGTTATTCCTTTGATTATAAGTTTAGGATTTATTCGAAACCCTTTTATTTTTATTGGTATTTACGCTTTAAGGTTTACTTTCACTAATATGACTAACCCTGTGGAAACATCCTCTGTTTTGAGTGCACTACCAAAAAATAGAGTCACATCGATATATAGCCTTAGAAACGCTGCTAATTTTTTGACAAGGTCTTTGGCTGCATTCATATTTGGAATAGTAAGTGTACTGCCAAGTGGTTATACTTTCTTGTTCTTAATTAGCTCCGTGTTTTATACTGCTGCGCTTATTTTCATGTATAAACTATTCGTTCCTTTAAGAAAAAACGGCGTTTTACATCAGTTGTACAGTAATAATTCATAAAAAACGTTTTAATACTTCTTCCCTTTTTGGGATAGAAGACTGGGCTCCTTTTCTTTCAACAGAGATTGCAGCAGCGGTATTGGCAAAAATAAGGCTTTTCTGTAAATCCTTTGTTTCTGAAAAAGCTACAGCAAAAGCACCATTGAAGACATCTCCAGCTCCAGTACTATCAACTGCGTTTACTTTTAGAGGCTCAATTTTCCCAAAGTTTTCAGCTTCGTCGATGTATACAACACCTTTGTCTCCCATCTTCACAATCAAATTTTTTACCTTACTAATTCTTTTGAATTCAAGCATTGATTTACCTAGATTGTTTTCGTCGAAATCTATCCTTATCTGCCGTGAGGCTGTTTCCCTTGCTTTTTCACAAAGGAACATAAACTCTTTATTGTTGGGAGTTAAAAAATCTATATCCTTCAAACTTTCTATCTTTGTATTTCCGACAGGGGCAGGATCGTATATAATAGTTATTCCTTTTTCTTTTAACTTAGAAATAGCATACTCGACACTTTGCATGGGAATTTCATTCTGCAATAAACAAATATCTATTTCATTACCATATTTATCAAAAAACTTATCTATTTTATTCTTATCTACATTATCGTTAGCACCGGAGAAAATAATTATCCTATTCTCGCCACTTTTCTCGACCTCTATATAAGCCCTACCTGTTTTTTCATTCTTCTGTACATAATAACCTTCGATTTTATACTTTTTAAAATTTTGAGAAATTTGGTTCCCATACTCGTCATCACCTAAGCAGCTACAAAAGTAAGCAGGCTTTTCAGATAACATAGCGGCTGCAACGGCTTGATTCGCCCCTTTGCCACCAAAATAAAAATCTAATGAAAGGGCTTTTTGCGTTTCTCCAGGAACTGTAAAATGTTCAACGTTGAATACTATATCCATGTTACTGCTACCAATTACAGCGATCATTGAACTATCTCTCCTTTGAATAATTTCAGTAAAATTATAATATATAATATTTTTAAATTAAAGAAAAGTTTTTAACTCGAAAAGAAGTTCTTCTCTCTTGAAAATAGTACATTGATTAAGAGAAGAACTCTGAATATGAAATACCGTTTTTATTATTCTAAAAAAAAGAAAAAAATTTATGAAATCCAGCAGGAATATTCTCCAGTAAGAAGAACATCCCGAAGGAGGTTCAAGTAAAAGATGAAAGCTGATTTTAACTGCGATTTGAATCAAAAAACTTTGTTCCTCGCATCCATACATGATATAATTATATTATATAACCATCGAATTTAGGTGATTAAATATGCTAAAAACATATAAGTTTAGGTTGTATCCAACAAACGAGCAAATACACAAACTTAACGAGCATTTTGGACATACTCGATTTGTCTACAACCTATTCTTAGAATTTGTTAACAATGCCTACAAAAATACTAAAACGTCTATGGTTAACTACAACATATGGTGTAAAATATTGACAGTTCTTAAAAGATCTGAAAAATATCATTGGTTAAAAGAAGTTAATGCTCAATCTCTACAACAGTCTATAAAAGATTTAGAGAGTGGGTTTAAACGTTTCTTCAAGAAACAAGCTAAGCATCCTAAATTTAAAAAGAAATCAAGTAGACAATCTTTTAGAGTTCCTCAACATATACAACTGTATGAAAATGAAAATAATGATAAATACGGTATTATATTCTTACCAAAGTTTAAAGAAGGTATTAAAGTAAGAGTACATCGAAAAATAGATCCAAATGCAAAGATAAAAAATTGTACTTTCATTAAAACTACAACAGGTAAGTATTTTGTATCTATAACATTTGAAGTCGAAGGTTCTTACCCCGAAAGATATATAGACTATGAGAACTCAATTGGTATGGATATGGGATTGAAAGATTCTGTTGTATTATCCGATGGAACAAAGTATCCAGCTCCTAAAGTTTTGTCTAAGTACGAAAGGAAATTAAAACACGCATATAAAAAGTTTTCAAGCAAAGAACAAGGTTCTAAGAATTGGGACAAAGCAAAATTAGAAGTTGCTAAAGTACATGAGAAAATTAAGAATACACGAGAGGATTTTTTACATAAACTAACGAAGGAAATCAGTGAGAACCAAGCTGATGTCTTCGTTGTAGAAACTCTCAATATAAGAGGCATGTTAAAGAATCACCACTTAGCTAAAAGTATCTCAGATTCAGGATGGTATCAATTCAAAACGTTCCTAAAATACAAAGCAGAGAGATTAGGTAAAAAGGTAATCGAAATAGGAATGTTTGAACCTTCGTCTAAGACTTGTAGTGTATGTGGGTATAAGAACGGAGGTTTAAAACTTTCTGATAGAGAATGGATATGTCCTGAATGTGGAACTAAACATGATAGAGATATAAATGCTGCCGTTAATATCAGAAAGTCTGGATTAGAACAGCTAGCCACTGTTTGAATTGGCTCTACCCCAGGGACTGGGGGATGTTAAGCCTTTGGAGACCACAACCTACTCTACGTCATACTTCGGTGGTCGATGAATTAGGAAGCTCACCAATTTATTGGCGATGTAGTTCACATTTCTGTTTATGAGATTTTCAACATGGTCACCTATGCCTGAGTACAAAATCCCATCGACTTTCTTTTCAATCAATGTTTTAAATAATTTTTTTCTTCAACAAAGTCGTTATCCGAATTGCATATAATTAAAGAAAAACCTTTTGATCTTAGAAAATCTTCTGCCCCTCTTACTATAGTTGCAAAAAAAGGGTTGGCAATATTTGGAATGATAATACCGATTGTCTTGGTGTACCCAACTCTTAAACTCCTGGCAAGAGAATCAGGATAATAATTTAACTTTTCAATTGCCTTTAAAACTTTTTCTTTGGTTTCTTTTTTTACTGGTAAGGAACTGTTTACTACCCTTGAAACAGTTGATATGGAAACTCCAGCTTCTTTGGCTATATCTTTTATGGTTACATGTCTATTCATAAAAACCACCTTGTTACAATTATTATGCAAACGTTTTCGAAACTGCTTATCTAAAGTATATCTCTAAATAATTTAAATTGCAAACTTGATTATGGATGATTAGAGGAAATTAGACGGAATTATAGTCGATTAACTCAATTTTTCTTTTGTTTTCTTAGTTTTATTCATTTTTCTCTTTTGCTTTTGTTGAAACTGTATAGAAATAAGACTACCAAAGTAATTACATAAGGTAACATGGAAGTGATTTGTGATGGGATATTAAAGTTTTGAAGAGTGAAAGTCACACTTTCAAAAAATCCGAACAACAAAGACATTAAAAGTATTCCTAAAGGACGACCTTTTACCAAGATTATTATAGCCAAAGATATCCATCCTCTGCCGTTTGACATATTTTCGCTGAAAAGGGTAACATAGCCTAAGGATAAGAATATTCCAGCTAAGGAAGAAAGTATGCCCGAAAGTAGTATAGAGACAAACTTCATATTATTAGGGCTAATGCCTAAAGATCTAGTTGTTTCTGGATCTTCCCCTGTTGCTCTAAGTCTGAGACCGAATTTCGTATGAAATATTATAACTTCTATCAACAAAGCTAAAAGTATTGCCAAGTAAACAATAAAGGGATGATTGTTCAATATTTCTGAAAGTATAGGAATTTTATTTAAAATAGGTATATCCCATGTTGGAAGAGATTCTATCCTTGGAGATATGAAGGCACCTTTTACATCGAAAATATTCCTTAAAAGATACGTAGTTCCACCCAAAGCAAGCATATTTATGCCGATTCCTGTTAGAAATTCGTCCGTTTTGAGGTACAGTGCAAATACAGAAAAAATAAGAGAAACAACAGCTCCGGAAATGACTGCAAACAACATGCCCATTGCCCAACTTTGAAAAAAATAACTACCCAAAACTCCGAAGAAGGCACCGATGAGCATCATACCTTCCATAGCAATGTTGAATACGTTAGCGTAATAGGTAAAAGTCCCGCCCAACGCTGCAAGAAGTATAGGAGTTGCACTGCTAAAACTGTCTCTAATTAATAAAGAAATTATATCACTCAGAGGATTTCACCACTCTTTTTGCTTTCAGAGAAGCCCTAATTTTATCGCTGTAGTAAGATATCGTACTCCTTGTTGCAACAACCAATAACACGATTATAGCCTGAAGAACCATTGTGAATTCAGAAGGTATGGATACCTCGAATTCCATACCTATTCCACCTGCTTTAAGAAATCCGAAGAATATTGCAAAAACTGATGTTTCAACGACACCGTTACCTCCAACTATGGCAAGCATTACCCCATCCCAACCATAGTTTGCTCCGATTCCTTTAATAAACCTATGTTGAGTTCCACCCAATATCAACAAAGCCCCCGCTAACCCGGAAAGGAAACCTGTATAAAACATAACCCAGATTAAATTTTCTTCATTTTTACATCCGCCAATCTTTGAAAAATTATAATTGTATCCCATCATCCGCCATTCGTAACCTTTTTTTAGATAAGTCACAACAAAGAAAGAAACAAAGACCATAAAAATCGCTATGAAAAAACTGATATTTATTCCGTTTATAGTGGGAAGAAAAAATTCTCTTTTTATCATAGGAGTAGCAGGAACATAAGAGTTTTTATCCAAAAATGGATAGGTTGCCAGATACAAGGTAAAGTAATCAGCTATGAAATTCAACATTAAAGTTGTTATAAATTCATCCATTTTATAATATTTTTTTAGTACACCAGCCAAACCACCATATAAACCACCAACGATACCAGAAATTAGCAAAACAATAATTATTCCCATGATTCCAGGTATTGGGAGATAGTATCCCAAAAGTGCTGCGGTCAAAGCTCCAACAATCAGTTGCCCAGGTTCTCCAAGATTCACTACGTTTGAACTGAAGGCTATTGCTGCGGCCATACCCGTTAAAATCAATGGGGTAGCATTGTTTAAAGTTGAAGAAAGAGAAAACCATGAAACTAAGCCGTAATCAAATAATGCCCGATAAGCATCAATAGGGGAATTCCCCTGAAGTTTGATCAAAATCGCACCTGCAAGAAAAGATAAGGCTATGCCAACGATTCCTGTTAGTATTTTGTTCAAACTTTTCATAATTTGGCCCCCAACATGTACTCGCCAACTTCTTCTTTTGAGTGAATTTTGGGGTCTAATTCAGCGACTATTTCTCCTTTTCGTACAACGTATAACCTATCGCACATAGATAAAAGTTCATCTAGATCTGCAGAGATCATCATAATCCCTTTCCCTTGTTCTCTCATCTCAAGAATAACGTTATGAACATATTCTATTGAACCAACATCTAAGCCCCTGGTTGGTTGGTCCAAGAGCAAAAATGGTGCATCGAGGCTGAATTCACGAGCAACTATTAATTTCTGCTGATTACCTCCAGAAAGACTTTTGGGAAGATCGTTTATACTTCTTGAAAGGATGTTGTATTGTTTGATCAAACCCTTTGCAAATTTTTTGGCCTTTTTCCAATCCATGATATATTTAAATTTTGATAAATTTTCACCTAAGTGGTGTGTCATGGAAAGATTTTCTGTTAAAGCAGCGTTCAAAGCTAAGCCATATCTTTTTCTGTCAGCAGGGATATAACCTATTAGTCTTCTTCTTTTTCTGATGGGGAGCTCTGTGATATTTTTATCTCCTATATATATTTTTCCGTGGTGTGGATAAATTTCACCAATTATTGTTTGTACAAGCTCGTATTGACCATTACCTTCGACACCTGCTAAACCCACTATCTCCCCTGATCTAATAACAATATTGATGTTTGACAATAGGTTTATCTTTGTTTTATTCGAAGCAACGGTTAAATTTTCACATTTAAAAATCTCTTTACCTGGTTCTTTTGGGACTTTCTTTACTGTAACCATAACTTCTTTGCCTACCATCATTTTCGCCAATTCGCCTTTTGAAAGGTTATCGTTTTTTAAAGTTGAGATAATTTTTCCTCTTCTCATAACTGTTATAATATCTGAGATTTCCAATACTTCTTCCAATTTATGACTGATAAAAACAATGGTTTTGCCTGTATCTCTAATATTTCTTATCTCTTTGAATAGTTGCTGAGTTTCTTGAGGGGTTAATACCGCTGTTGGTTCATCAAAAATCAACGTGTCGACCTTTCTATACAACAATTTTAGGATCTCCACTTTTTGTTGAGTTGCGACAGAGAGGTTAGAAGTTGTTCCTTGTAAATCAACAACCAAACTAAACTTTTTGGTAATCTCTTCTAACTCATTTAATATTTTTTCTTTATCTATGAAACCGAAATTTTTTGTTTTTTCCAAACCCAAAACAACATTCTCGTATACCTTAAAAGAAGGAACAAGCATAAATTCTTGGTGAACCATTCCTATACCAAGTTTGATAGCTACGTTTGGGTTAGTTATTTTTTGTTCTTTATTATTGATATAGATCTCACCACTGGATGGAGGTACCATACCGTATAAGATCTTCATCAACGTGCTTTTTCCGGCCCCGTTTTCTCCTATAATAGAGTGAATTTCTCCTCTTTCTAATGAGAAATTCACTCCTTCCAAGGCTAAAACATCAGGTGGATATACTTTATATATATCTTCCATTTGTACGTATGACATTTAGAACCACCTATGGATGATTATTCTCTATACTCTTTAACTACAATCTTTCCATCCACAACATTTTTCTGAATCTGTAATATTTTTTCTACAGTTTCTTTAGGAAGAATCTTATATGTGTACTCATCGATTGCCAAGCTTACCGCTCCGGATTTTAATCCGAGTTTGTACAACGTACCGGGCTCATATCTCCCATCTACTATGTCTTTAAAAACTAGTTCAATAGATTTTCCAACTTCTTTGAGATCGCTGGTGATGACGTAACCCGGGGCGAGACCGTTTTGATTTGAATCTACTCCAATAGCATATTTCCCAACTTCTTGTGCGGCTTGTAAAACTCCCATACCTGTTAAACTTGCAATTTGAAATATTACATCCACGCCCTGAGAATAAAGTTGTAAAGCAGCTTGTTTCCCTTTTGCGGGGTCATCCCAACTTCCTACGTATATTGTTCTTACTTCAATTTCCGGATCTATGTAATGTGCTCCTTGTTCATAACCATATACAAAGGATCTTATTACTATATCGTCATCTCCACCTACTGCTCCTATAAGTTTTTGGGGATTTATTCCCTCCAATTCTGTCATTGTTGTAACGATACCTGCTACAACACCAGCCATGAAAGCCCCTTCCTCTTCAATATAATCAACGTTTGATATTATACCTTGTTCATCTTCAACTACGGTGTCAATATTTACGAATATTTTATTTGCAAATTGTGTTGCTATGGTTTTTAATTCTTCTTCAAAACCATAAGAGATTACAAATACAACATCTGCCCACCTTGCGGCTGTGAGTAAACTTGGATAATATAGTGAAGGATCAAAATTGCATTCAATTACCCTTGTTTGAACCCCGTAATCATTTTCCAGCTGTTTTATGCCAGCGTAACCAGAATCATAAAAGGATTGATCACCCAGGGAACCGTTTATTACGTAGGCAATCTTTTGTGGTACTGCAAAAACTGTGAAAGAGAAGAGAAATACAATGAACACAAAAAATGTGAATCTTTTCATATTTGATACCTCCCCATACGATTTATTAGTAACCTTTTGGGTGCTTAATTGGTTAATTGAAATGTCCATTCTGCCAATGTGGATATTTTTGTTTTTGAGAAATCTGGTAAATAAGTTTCTAACGTGTCTTTCAAAGGGTCTGACCAATAAGAAGGAAAATCGTTTGCACCATATATGACCCCTAATATCGTGCCTACTTCACCGGCATTACAATCAACGTCGTAACCGAAAGAAGATGCGATCTTCATAGTTTTATCAAAATCTCCTTCCCCAAACCACAAAGAAGTTAAAACAGAGGCGGTGTTGGGATACAGATGAACCCAGTTATATCTTTGAAAATCATCTTCTATTTTTCTGAGGACGTTGATCCAATCATGATTTGTTTGACAATATTTTACTACATTACTTACGACTTTTTTAAATTCAGTATTTTCGGGGATATAATCAAATGATTTCTCGATTATTTTTCTTGGATCTTTTTCAGAGAAAGCCAACGATGTCATAACGGCACTATGTATACCTCCGTATATACCGTTACCACTATGGGATACTTGTGAATCTATGAAAGCTAACTTGGCAGCATTGTATGGATCTCCAGGACGCAATAAACCATGAACCATACATCTCATCTGTGCTCCAATCCATTCTTGAAAAGGGTTGTTAAAAAATCCTGACTCAGGAGGGAATATCCCTCTTTTTATATTTTCAAGAGCTATCAACTCAGCACTCCATCCAAAAGGTATGTACGATATCCAATTTGTTGCTAAATCTTTTGAAGAGATCTTTTCCCCTTTCTCTTCGTAAGTTTTGAGAAAAATCAATTCATAGGTTACATCGTCGTTAATCGTTGAAACCTCACCTATGTAAGTACCTAATTGATCAGAGTATGTTTTTTCCAACGCATCATGGGTATATCCTTCAAATTTGGTCCCCATAGATCCACCTGCAAGTTGGCCTAACCAACCACCATGAATCTTGTCTTTTAGATTATCAATATTATTAGATTTTTGCTTAGGAAAAGAGATAGAGAGATCTTCCCATTTCAAAGGTCTATCATACTTTTCATATTCGTTATTGTCTAATGAATGGGCTTTAGAAAGGGAAAAGAAAATTTCTGAGGTTATAGCCTTTAATTTAGAATACTCTTTATTTTCTAATGCTTCAAATCCTTTATCTAGCAATAACTCCGCTTGGTTTACGTTTTTCCCCATATTTTCTACAGATTGGACCGCACCAACTATGAGTGATTCTGGGGCGTTAGAACCTGGAACTTTACTATCCCAAAGGGTTACTAATATCTCTTTTGGAAAAACATTCATTTTTTCTACATCTTCCCATTTTTCGATGTGATCTTTTTTTGGTTTTGCGTTTCTTCTTCTATTAAATTCGTTTTGCCATGCCTTCATAATTTTTCCCCTTTCTTGGAACAAGAGATGCTCTAATGATATAATTATTTTATCACACCTGTCGGTTAGGAGGATGCAAAAAATTATGAATGAATTTGTAGTTTTAGGACATAGGGGTTACAGGGCAAAATTTGCTGAAAATACGATCGAAGCTTTTATAAAAGCGAGAGAGTATGGTGCCGATGGTATTGAATATGATTCGAGATTGACTAAAGATGGAACGCTTGTGGTTCTACATGACGATACTATTAACAACAGAAAGTTGCAGGAGTTAACTTACGAGGAGTTAAAGCAAATACGTTTTAAAAATAGACAGACCATTCCAACGGTCGAAGAAGTTATATCTAATTTAGATGACCAAGCTCTTCTTAATTTAGAAATCAAAGAGGTTGAAGCGGCTGTCCCTTCTTACAAAATAACTAAAAGAATGAATGCAGTTGATCGAACCCTTTTTTCTTCTTTTAAAATTGACGCTTTGAGAAAGGTCAGAAGTTTAGATAAAAGTGCAAAGGTTGGATTACTGATTGAATATGATACTTTAAAATACGTCGAGGAATTGAATATGGAAATCAATCTTTATTCTTTGAATCTTTGGATAAATGCTTTAAAAGAAAATATAGAACTTTCTAAAGAGCTAATGCATAAATGGAAAGAAAAAGGTTTTAAGATATTTTTATGGACGGTAAATGATCCCGAAGATTTACACACATTCAAAGGTTTGTACGACGGTATAATTACCGATGAGGTTGAAAAAATAGTTGAAGAAAGGAATAAAATTGCAAAGGAGAAACTTTAGAGATTGATGTTTCGGGGTATAGGGATGTTATATGGTTCTTCTGTTGGCTTTTCATTGTAAAAAGGACGTGTACACCATGCACATCCTGATGTTTTTTTAGCTTCTTCTATATCTACCGCCACTTCGGGCAACTTTTGAAGGTTACCGTTTGAATCAAAAAGAAAATCAGCTTTTTCTACATCGTATTGTAGGATGATTTCTCTGGCCATCTGGATTTTTCTGTACCTAGATAAAGAAGGTGGTAAAAGGTTTTCAAACTTTGTCCCCTTTATGGGGGTAAAAGAAAAAAGACTTACCAATATCTTAAACTTTTTCATTTTTAATAAAAAGTCTATAATGTTTTCGTCAGTTTCTCCCAGTCCCACGATTATGTGTGTTGTAATTCTATTAGGGAACTCATTTGAAGCATTTTTGAGTATTTTTTCGTAGAATTCGTATTTACCGCCCCTGATTTTTGAGAAAAGTTCCTTGTTTGCTACATCTACTGCGATTCCAACCCTATCAACGTTGTACTTATTAAACAAAGCTCTAACTTCTTCAATATTTCTTGGCCTTATAGAAACAGATATAGGTATTTCTTTTTCTTTCAAAAAAGATAATAATTCGTTTAATTCAGTCCAATAATCCAAAAAAGACACCACTTGTATACAAATACGTTTAAATTTTGTGGGAATGAAGATATTTTTAAAAGTTTCTAGAGATATTTCAGGCCATTTGATTCTTGATAATAGATCTGCGTTACTTTCAGCTTGTCTGGCTTGTGCACAATAAGAACAGTTGAAAAGGCACTTTTCCCCGATCATTAGGTAAGCTGTGTAATTTGGAAAGTCAATTTTTCCTTTTTTTAAACCGAGTTCTACAGCTGTTGCATACGATAAACGCAAATTAAGTATTCCTCCATTCCTTCGTTATTTCGATATATTTGTTATCATTCGGTGTTTTCAATGTATACAAAGTCATATCCCTCATATTCAAATACATGAATAGTTGCTTCTTTCGTTGTTGTCGATATGGAATGTTTAATTTCATAACCATTAAAAAACTCTTGAGGCGTTAACGCAAAGATTTCTTCTACATCGTTCATTAATTCAAAGGCTTCTGTGATTTCTTTTTCCTTCAAATTTCTGTATTCAAGAATCTGATAGGTATATTGATATGAAAGAACAGAAAAGATCAACGTTGGAATCATAATGACAAAAGTCAACACAACTTTCAAATTATAACCGTCCCAGTAGTATAACAATTAAGATTATCAAAAGTATCCCTATTATTGAGAAACCACTTATTATCAGTATATCTAAAGAACTTATTTTTTTATCAGGAGGCACACTTTTATCATTTTTCATTTGGTTATAAAGATCTCCGATAATTTTTGTTTCATTTTCATTCTCATTTTTTTCTTGAGATTTTCTTAAAATTTGAAGCCGATTTTGGTCTACTGAAACCTTTAACTCTCTGTGGACTACCGATTTACCCAAAGCCCCATTACCTAAATCTACTTTTAAAAATATATAGTCGCTTGAAGGGATCAATTCTTTAGATATGATTTTTCCCTCGACTACTTGTCCCATTTTTTTCTCGCCTTCATTCTTCTCTTCAATAGGTAAAACTATTACAGGTTCACCTATATCCAATTTAGAAACAGAATACCCCTCTATGGGATCTATTATTGGATAGATTTCGGTAGCATTTTTAACATCTTCTCTGTTTAAGTATTCTTTTAAACCCTCTTCTCCTTTTTCTTTCACGGCTGATATCCAGGTTAGATCTTTATAATCAAATTTCTGTGCAACCAATTTGATCTTTGTATCTCCGGACCATTCGCTTAAAATGTCGCTCAAAATTGATTTTAATACATAGACGTCTTCATCTTCTATAGCCATAAAGATTTTTGTTCCTGTGATCTCAAATCTCATTTTTTTAAGCATGCTGTAGAAGTAAGCTTTGAACTGAGTTAGAAGATTATTATTTTTTTCCTTAGATAATTGATAATACAACATATCGATGTCTGATTTGAAATCAAGATAATCTTTTGTAATATCTGGAAGGTCCACTTCTCTCAGTTGAGCCCTAGTCAGCAAAAGCACATTAAAATAAGGGGTTTGAGCTTTTTTGCCAAACATGTATCCCACATAGGTTTCACCGGTTAAATTTGAAGTTGCTAAAAATTTTAATGCATAAAAGTCCATATTTTATCCCCTTTTATTTAATATGCGTTTTTCTAAGAATTCTTTTGATTATTTGACTAGTCCTTCTCCACTTTTTATTTCTTGCAAATCATAATCATTTAAATCTACCTCGTTGTCTATGACACAATTTTTTCCTATTATCATTCTGTCTTTTATCTTTGAATTGAAACCTATTACAGTTATATCTGAATTATAGATCTTTTTATCGATTTTAGATTCCGCAAACTTGCCTTTTCCTATCTCAACCGAATCACCGATAACAGTATTTTCAGCAATAATCGTTTTTTCTATATACGAATTTTTGCCGATAAATACATTATTCATTATTATGGAATCTTTTACATAGGTTCCCTCTGAAACGGTTACACCTTGAAAAATCACAGAATTTTCAACCGTTCCGTATATTTCTGATCCTTCACTAACAAAGCTTTTTACAACGCTGGCTCCTTTTGCAATGAAAGCCGGTGGTAACTCTTCAGATTGAGTGTATATCTTCCAACTATCATCGTGAAGATCTAAAGGTGGCAGGGGAGAAATTATCTCCAAATTACAGTCAAGATAAGATTCTATAGTTCCAACGTCTCTCCAATAACCTTCAAAGTTAAAGGCATAAAGCATATTATTTTCTTTTAGCGATTTAGGAATTATATTTTTCCCAAAATCGTGTTCAGAAGTGTTATCTTTGGCATCTCTTATGAGAGCATCTTTTAGAAAATTCCATTTAAATACGTATATTCCCAAAGAAGCTAAAGTTCCTTTTGGTTCTTTTGGTTTTTCTTGGAATTCAATTATTCTATTGAAAGGGTCAGTGACCATTATACCAAATCTATGTGCCTCGCTTACTGGTACTTCCATACATGCTATAGTACCATCAGCCCCTTTTTCTATATGATAATCTATTATATCATTGTAATCCATTTTATATACATGATCTCCAGACAATAATACCACAAAATCAGGTTTATACCTTTCTATAAATTCGATGTTTTGATAAACCGCATCAGCTGTTCCTTGATACCATGAAGTTCCTGATCTGCTTAAATAAGGAGGCAAAATATGCAAACCTCCTCCTTTAATATCCAAATCCCACGGTTTACCTATACCCAAATGTTCTACCAACCGATGTGGCATATATTGAGTAACGATTCCTACCGTATTTATATTAGAATTAACACAATTACTTAAAGTGAAATCGATCATTCGATATTTTCCACCGAAGGGGACGGCAGGCTTTGCTAAATTGTTTGTTATTACTCCCAGTCTTGTTCCCTGACCTCCAGCTAAAATAATACCTAAAGCACGCATCTCAATTCCTCCCTTTATAGGATGGCCCCTTTTTCTATAACGTTTATCTCGTTTCCTATACCTTCCAACTTTTTTCCTGATCTTATCCTTACATTTTTATCGATTATGGTCTTTCTGATTATACTTCCTTCCTCTAAATAACTCTCTTGTAACACTATACAATCTTCTATTACGGAACCCGCTCCAACGTATACGTTCCTAGATAGCACAGAATTCCTAACAACTCCATTTATTATACAACCATCGGATATAATTGAATTTGAAATCTCGGCATTAACGTTTATCTTCGGTGGAGCTGAATCTTTTAGCTTTGTAAATATTTTTCTTTCTGGTTGATAAAATAATTCTTTTCTAACCTCTTCTTTTAGAATATCCATATTAATATTATAATAATCTTCCACAGATTTTTTTATATTTTTCCAGTAGCCTTCAAAGTCGTAAGAAAAAACTCTAATTCTGGATAAATTAGGTATAATAATATCTTTTAATAAGTCAAATTTACCGTTTGGTACGCTGGCATATAGAATTTCTAGCAAAAAAGCCTTATTTATAAAGTAAACACCCAAAAAAATTTTATTCGAGTGATATTTGGAGTCCTTTTCATATATTTGTGTGACCCTATTATTTTCGTCTGTAATTACTTGTCCATATTGGCTAAAACTTGTCCCCTCTTCTACTGTTTTGGTCAGTAAGGTAATATCTGCACCATTTTTTACATGGTATTTGAAAAGAGGTCTAAAATCGATATTATATATATGATCTCCAGAGCCGATTAAAACAAAATCTTCGTATGATCTTCTCAAAAAAGTTAAATTTTGGAATAATGCGTCCGCTGTTCCTTCGTAGTACATTTTATGACTTTGAGGACTTATAAATGGCTGAAGTATGAATAGTCCTCCTCTTTTCCTATCCAAGTTCCATTCTTTCCCGCTTCCTAAATGGTCCATTAAAGACCTGGGATTGTATTGAGTGAAGACTCCTACGTTTGTGATACCTGAATTCACCATATTGCTTAACGTAAAATCTATCGCTCTATACTTACCAAAAACGGGAACGGCTGCGCTAGTCCTTTTTAACGTTAATTTATCTAAATTATCCTTAGTGGACCCTGAAAGTATAAGCCCTGCAACCCTCATAAATTTCACCTCTTTTTTTATTACAACTCATTTTCAAAACCACAAAGATATTCAAAAATTTCATTTTCTTCAAAGAAAATTCCCCATTCTTGTTCAGAACTTTGAATCGAATCTGAAGCATGTACAATATTCTTTCTGACACTTATCCCAAATTCCCCACGTATGCTTCCAGCATGGGCTTTTAATGGATCTGTTTCACCGTTTATGCTTCTAACAGCTTCAACCACTCTTGGACCTTCTAAAATCATAACGACGACAGGTCCAGATAATATGAACTCTATCAATGGTTGATAAAATTCCTTACCTTGGTGTACTTTGTAGAGTTCTTCAGCTTGTTCTTTTTTCATCTTTATCATTTTCATAGCGGCAACTTTTAGGCCTTTTTGTTCATATCTTTTGATTATTTCACCAATTAGTCCTCTTTTAACGGCATTAGGTTTTATCATCACAAATGCTTTTTCCACCAAATTAAGCTCCCCCCCTTTATTCCTCTTTTAAAGATTCTACGATGTTGAGACTCGAAGCACGCCTTGAGGCGATATAACTAAAAAAAATGGATACAATGCTGTTTATTAAAAAAGCTATTAAAAAAGAGTTGGCGGTTATCTTAATGGGTAAATATTCCACATAAAAGAGCCCTTCAGGTAATGGAATCTTTAAAATAATTAGAAACCAGCATGTTAAAGTGCCAGCAATGACTCCAATAACAAATCCTACTAGGGATATTAAAAAAGTTTCTAATATAAAAACGGTAGATACTTGTTTTCTTTGAAAACCAAGAGCCCTTAAAATAGCTATCTCTTTATTTCTAGTGAAGACAGAGAAAGAAACAGAGTTTGATATACTGAAACCAGAAATCAAAAGAATGAAAAAAGTTATCATCAAAGCTAATAAGCTATCAACCTGGACAGCTTTAGCCAAAGTTTCGTTGGATTCTTCCCAAGTGAGGGTGGAGTAATTATAAAGGTATCTTTCTTTAAACTGTTTAGCCTTATTTGGATTTTTTAAAAAAATACCGGTGTACTCTTTTGGATTCGAATCTTGAACCAATATGAAAGTTGAATCATACGAATACACTCCAGATTCGAATATTCCCGTAATGGACCTTTCTTGGAAAATCGGTAATAGACCTTTTGTTCCCACGGTTATTATGGTATCACCAATATCAACGTTGAGATTATCTGCTAATTTGTTACCTATTATAAGCCCATCGTCTCCGATTCTCTCATTTACAAACCCTTCATAGATTGATAGGTCATCCAATTCCATAAGTTGAGAAAAAGCAATTTTAGATCCGTTTATAAGCGTTACAGAAGTAATATTGAAATTTATGATTTTGTCTATTTCTGATGAGTTTTGAGAGTAAATTCCATTAACAACAAGATGAGGATAAAAATTAGTTATTGAATCTATTAACAAGCTATCGAAACCATTTATTATAGAAGTAACTACTATTATACCCCATACTCCTATTATCATAGCAAAGAGAGAGAATTTAAAGTTTTTTTTGGACCTTGTGAAAAAAGAAATGGCTAAAAGTAAGGTAGGATTATTTCTTCTACCACCTTTCATTAAGAACCACCACTGCATCGTAACCCGTTGGATCGACCAAATTTTCTGAAATAAAGTTTATCAACTGAAAATATTTGTACTTGTCTTCTATTTCTATGAAATTTGTTCCGAATGTCTCTTTCAAATCTGTCTTTATCTTTTCTTTTTTTTGTTCTTCAACGTTCCTAAAAAGCACATAAGAATACTGATTACTTAAACCATCAAATGTTTCATCCAAAACCTTGATCTGATAGCCCGGTTTTTTCCATACGTCAAAAACATAGGTATAGAAATTATACAACTTGCTGGAAAAGTTTTTGGTGATGATTATTTTTGATTTATCATTGTTTTGATTAGAATATGTTTCAAAAGTTTTCAACTTGTATTGAATTTGGGGTATTTTAGTTTCATCAACGACCACATAGCTATCTTTGATTAGATAGGGAAATGAGATAAATTCTATCTGTGCGTTCTTTACATGGTTATACAGAAAAAGTAGATCTTTAATTTCAAAAGAATTAATGGTGTTAGATAAACCTATATTTACTGCCTCAATAAGTTTATTTATACCAGCGGATTGGACCTCGTTCAATAAAGCCATTACAGCATTTTTTTGACGTTCCATCCTTCCTAAATCTCCTGAGGCATCTCGATATCTCACATAAGACAATAGTTCTTCACCATTTAATTGATTATATCCTCTTTTAAAATCTATATGTAAATTTTGGTGATAATCTTGGTAACTCATATCAGATTCTATGTATATATCTATTGGGGCAAATAAATCACCAATACTTTTAAATATGGAATAATCAAAAACTATGTAATCCGAAATGTGGACACCGCTTAATCTTTCGACCTCTTTTTTGAGTGTTTCGATACCGTAAATTTCAAAAACAGAGTTGATTCTTCTTTCTCTTTGATCTATACTGACCAAAAGATCCCTTGGTATGGGTAGAAAAACTATCTTCCCTTTATCGATCCCCCCTAAGATTATAACATCGGTTCTTGTTGAACTTTCAATATTTTCATCTCTTCCCAGAACCAAAAAATAGTAAGGAAGTTCGATGGAAGATCGATCTAATTGAATATTCTTAACTAAAGGTATTATAAAACTGAGTGTCAAAAAAATCAGAAAAACGAAAGATAAAATTCTTAAAATATTTATTTTCAACTAATAATCACTCCACGATCTCTTTGATCCTCTCAAAAGCCTCTACATTGGCATATTTTCTTTCAATTGTTTGATTTGCTATATTAATTTGAAGAGGTTCATTTAAAAGGAGTGGAACGGTTAATTTATCGTAATTGGTTATAGAATACTTTGAAAAGCCATTAATGAGGGCATAAGTCCCGGCTTCGTCCAAATTTGTGGACCTATCGTAATTTTTTACCGTATCTACGTACCCCCCCAAACCGAAAACTTGCCAAAATCTTATCTCACTATTCTTCAAAGCATCAAAAACTCCATCGATACCTTTTAAGTCGCTGCCACCTAATTTGCTTATAAACTCATTTGCAACTTCATCATTTAGGTAGAAATAGTAATTGACATTCGAATTGAGATCAAACAAGTCCAAAAAATCATTTGTAGCTTTATTTAAATTTTCAGATGATAAAGTAATATAAGACTCCGGAAAGGTGGTTCCAGCTTCTACTTTGACTATCATTATCTTCCTGTTATCGTTAAGAACCCTTATAAAATATAGCCCATCGTCATAAGATACCGTATAGGTTAGCTTGCTCGATGAGACTACAGGATTGTTGACGAATTGGTTGTATCTATAAAACATGAATCCCAAAAAAGCTACAATTATAGCGATAATTATTATCAAAATAAGCCATATTCTCCGGCCTCTTTTTCTTTTCCCTCCAACATACACATTTGCCACGAAATGCACCTCCAACATGCGAATTCCTTAGGTAATTTAGAAATCAAAAGGTATCAACGAGAGATGCTCTGAATGAGCATCTCTCAAACATTTCATTTTTTTTCTATAAAATTACTTAAAACTTCTTCCAAATCAGGTTTACCGATCTCTTGCAACTCGTAAGTTACCCTTACTGTAGGTTTTTTTATGTCCATAATTCTTGTTAGATCAATTGGTGTACCTATGACTACAACTTCAGCATCTGATTTATTGATAGTTTTTTCAAGTTCCTGTATCTGTTTTTTTCCATAACCCATTGCGGGAAGTATTTTATCGAGATGAGTGTATTTCTTATAAGTATTTACTATTGAACCAACAGCATAAGGCCTTGGATCAATTATTTCTGAGGCTCCAAATTTTTTAGCAGCTATAAAGCCGGCTCCATAGGTCATTCCGCCGTGAGTTAAGGTTGGCCCATCCTCAATAACAAGGCATCTCTTCCCTCTTATAATGGAAGGATTTTCAACGAATAGAGGAGATGCGGCATCGATTACTATTGCGTTTGGATTCCATTTTTCTATATTTGCTCTTACTTTTTCAATACCTTCCAACGTTGCCGTTTCTTCTTTATTGATAACTATAACGTCTGCCATAATAAGATTGGTCATCCCTGGGAAATAGGATACTTCGTGACCAGCTCTGTGCGGATCTACTACAACAATAGATAAATCAGGTTTATAGAATGAAAAGTCGTTGTTTCCACCATCCCATAATATAACATCGGGATTTTCTTCTTCTGCCTGTCTCAATATCTCTTCATAATCAACACCTGCATAGATGACAGAGTTCCTATCTATATGAGGTTCATACTCCTCTCTCTCTTCAATTGTACATTCATGTATATCAAGGTCTTCGTAAGTGGCGAATCTTTGTACCTTTTGCTTTACCAGGTTTCCATATGGCATTGGATGCCTGATTGAAACAACTTTTAAACCTTTATTTCTGAGAATGTCTAATACTCTCCTCGTTGTTTGACTTTTTCCTGAGCCAGTCCTAACGGCACAAACCGAGATAATAGGTTTTTTGGATTTCAACATAGAATTATTCGGCCCCAGAAGTTTAAAATCTGCTCCACTAGCAAGCACCAAAGAAGCCTTTTCCATTACGTATGAAAACGGTAAATCGCTGTAGGATAACACCACTTCGTCGATGCTGTTTTCTTTGATAAGGTTGACTAGATTAGCTTCTGATTCTATAGGTATCCCATTAGGATACAACTCTCCAGCGAGTTCTTTAGGATAAAGCCTTCCTTCAATATCTGGAATTTGTGTGGCTGTGAAACAAACAACTTCATAGTCAGGATTATTGCGATAATAAACGTTGAAATTATGAAAATCTCTACCTGCTGCTCCCATTATCAAAACTTTTTTCCTCAAGTGTATCTCCTCCTTATAAGTGGCATACTAGCGCACCTAGGGCCTCCCCTTCCTCTAGATAATTCACTGGACGGTATGGTTAAAACTTCTATCCCCGATTTTTCTAATTCTCTGTTGGTGATGTAATTTCGATCATAGGTGATAACCTTTCCTGGTTCTATTGCCAAACTGTTGGAGCCATCATTCCATTGCTCCCTGTGTGATGCTATTATATCAGCATTTCCGCATTTAATAATTTGAACATGATCTAAATTAAGATGTTTTTTTAATATATGTTCCAAGCTTTCTTCTTCCTCATAAAAATCGAATCCTTCTTTAGACTTAGTAATGATAAAAGTATCTATATCTTCTCTTAAATTAGCATGAACTAAAAATTTATCGTAATCAACCATTGTGAATATAGTATCTAAATGCATATAAGCCCTATTATCAGGTATTATAAATGCTATTATCTTATCAAAGGTGTCTTTATTTTCTTTGAGGAACTTTTTAGCAAGTATTTCGACGGCCTCTGGTGAAGTTCTTTGAGAAATTCCTATTGCTAAAACTTTGTCGCTTAATACTAAGATATCCCCGCCCTCTATTGGATAAGGGTACTCTTTCTCGTAATACAAGGGAGTGCCTTCGAATTTTTTGTTGAATTTAATTACATATTCCATGAGCATGACTTCTCTTCTTCTTGCTGAGGTTTTCATTCTGTTCACACAAGCACCTTTTCCCAAAATAGCCACAGGATCCCTTTGAAAATATAGGTTTGGCATGGGAGTAAGGAAAAAAGGTAATTCTATATCTGCTCTTCTAACTCTCAAAGAGAAGATGTTCCTGTTAATTTCTAGTTCATCGGAGCGTATACCAGATATTATAGTGTCCACCATGTCTTTGGTATCTAACGAAAACAAATAGTCTTTTAAAAGAGCGTAAATAAAACGGTTGTATATTTCTGAGAATTGTAAAAACTCTTCAACGAATTTCCCTTTTAATTCCAAATCATTAAGCGTTTCTGTCAACAATTCAGTAAGATATAAAACTTCTACACCGTTGTCTCTTAAAACATTCGCAAAATAATCATGTTCTTCTTGAGCTTTATACAAAAAAGGAATATCGTCAAATAACAGATCAGAAAGATAATGAGGAGATAAATTTTCTAACTCTTTTCCCGGTCTGTGTAGAAGGATTTTTTCTAATTTTCCGATTTCTGAGTACACCGATAAATTCATAACTTTTAAGCACCAACCTTTTCCTTTCTAATATTATACAACAAAAAATCTTCTAAAAAATCTCATAGCTTTGTAAAAGTGTCGTTGTGTTCAAAGTATCGAGCACTTTTTCTAATAGTATACCTTCCCTTTGTGGATATTTATAACCATAACTGGCTTTTAAACATGTAGATACGAATTGGGTAGCCCTATCTATAGCCATCGGCACACTGTCTCCATTTAAAAGACTACCAACGATAACGCTTGCAAAAGCGTCCCCTGTCCCAGGATATAAAGCTTTTAGATAGTTAGTGGTGATTTTCCAAAATCTATTATTTGTCTTTTCGTAAGCTAATACCCCTATTTTTGATTTGGATTCATCAGGAACACTTGTTATAATAACCACTTCTGGTCCCATGTTTGCCAAACGTATTAACCAGCTTTTCAAC
The DNA here is from genome assembly GCF_002895525.1 of Petrotoga olearia DSM 13574. GTDB lineage: Bacteria > Thermotogota > Thermotogae > Petrotogales > Petrotogaceae > Petrotoga > Petrotoga olearia. The sequence continues at coordinate 1,507 of NZ_AZRL01000006.1, read as the reverse complement.
ATCTCTTCACTTATATCTTGGTCGTACTTTTCATCCAAGAGAAAACAGGCTTCCGTTAAATTTGGTGTTATCACATGAGACTTGGAAATTAATTTTTTCATCTCTTTAACCATAGCTTCCGTAATGGTTGCATAAAGTTTCCCATCATCCCCCATTACTGGATCAACGACTACCAGGGTCTCGTTTTTTTGTGAAAAATATTGTATAAACTCTATCACAATATCTATCTGTTTTTCTGACCCTAAAAAACCACTATAAATTGCATCAAAACTTAAATCTAATTTTTTCCAATGTGCTATGATGTCTTTCATGTTTTCTGTTAAATCCAAAAAAGTGTAATCCTTAAACTCTCCAGTATGGGTTGAGAGTATTGCAGTAGGAATTGGGCAGACTTGAATCTTCATAGAAGACAATATAGGGATCACAACGGTTAAAGAAGCTTTACCAAACCCTGAAAGATCATGAATTGCCGCGACTCTTTTAATGGGTTTCTCTTTCAAATACATCATTCCTTTCCCCTAAGATAAGATGTTAAACTCTTTTGCTATTTCTGCACCGAGTTTGGCATTGTTGTAGACTAATTCGATATTTGCTTTTAAGCTTTCCCCTTTTGTTAATTCGTTTATTTTTGAAAGTAGAAAGGGGGTTAATTCCTTACCTTTTATTTTTTGACTTTTAGCTTCTTCTATTGCGTTTTCTATTGTTTTATTTATTTTTTCAAAATCCAATGAATACTCTTTTGGAATAGGATTTGCAATAAAAATGCCGCCTTGTAAACCCAAGTCCCATTTTGCCTTCATTATTAATGCAATTTCTTTTGGGTTTTCTACTCTATAAGGTACATTTATCCCACTTTCCCTTGAAAAAAAACATGGAAGCTCGTCCGTTTGATAGCCGATCACTGGCACGCCAAAAGTTTCGAGATATTCTTTGGTTAATTGAAGATCTAATATAGCTTTAGGTCCGGCAGATATCACCGCAACGTTCGTTTTCGCAAGTTCTTGCAGGTCTGCGGAAATATCAAACGTTTCTTGAGCGTTTCTATGTACACCTCCTATTCCTCCTGTTACAAAGACCTTTATTCCAGCAAGTTCAGCTATTATCATAGTTGCCGCAACCGTTGTAGCCGCGTTAAAACCTTTTGCAAGGATAACAGGTAGGTCCATTCTACTGGCTTTCAATATGTTTTTAGAATTAGCCATAAACTCTATCTCTTCTTTTGATAATCCTACTTTAATTTTACCCTCGATTATTGCTATAGTTGCTGGAACTGCACCCCGTTCTCTTATTATATCTTCTACATTTTTTGCCACTTCAACATTTTGTGGGTAAGGCATTCCGTGAGAAATTATAGTCGATTCCAAGGCAACTATGGCTCTATTTTCTTTCAAGGCTTGGTACACTTCTTCTTTAATCTCTAAGTATGAGGTTATATTCATTTTATTTTCCTCCATAGTTGTTTTTTAATGTTTTATAGACGTTCTATAGCGCCCCTTTGCCCCGCTCC
>NZ_AZRL01000005.1 GCF_002895525.1 Petrotoga olearia DSM 13574 | reverse complement strand
GGCCTGACTACTTTGCTTTTCTTCTTGTTCACTTTTAGCTTTAATTCCTTCTCTATGTATTTTGTTATACTTTCCATCACCCTGTATGCGGATTTCTTGCTTTTCACGTATATGTCGCAATCGTCTGCATACCTGCAAAACTTGTGTCCCCTTTTTGTTAGTTCTACATCAAGTTCGTGGAGCATTATGTTGCTTAGTAATGGGGATAGCGGTCCCCCTTGTGGAGTCCCTTCTTCTGTTTCTATCACTACCCCATTTACCATTACCCCACTTTTGAGGTATTTCCTTATCAGGGATATCACTCTGCCATCTTTTACGTCTTTTGATATTATCCTCATCAGTTTGTCGTGGTTGACTGTGTCAAAGTAGCGTTCTAAGTCTATGTCCACTACCCATGTGTGTCCTTCGTTTAGGTATTCTTTGCTTTTCCGTATGGCTTGTTTTGCATCTCGTAATGGCCTAAATCCATAGCTGTTATCTACAAATTTCTTTTCGTAAATCGGTGTCAACACCTGCGCTATGGATTGTTGGATTACTCTGTCTATTGCTGTCGGTATGCCTAGTAGTCTTTTCCCTCCATCCGGTTTCGGTATCTTTTTTCTCCTTACCGGTTTCGGGGTGTACCTTCCTTCAAGGAGCTCTTGCCTTAATTCTTCTCCATGTTGTTTGAGATATCCAAAGAGTTCTTCTACTTTCATCCCGTCTATTCGCCAGATCTACTCCGTGAAGTTCTGGGTAGCTGTTGGACTTCGTTTTGAGTTGCAAACTCGTCCACTCCACTTAGCCTTGTATCTGGTTCTTGTTCATCGGACCGGGACTTTGCCTTGGGCTTCCTTCAGATTCCACCTCACGGTGGACACCCTTGCCTTCGACTAGTGGTTCCCGCTACCTGGCCCACAACGGACTTTCACCGCTTAGATATTGCCCATGCTGGGCGCACCACCTAAAGGGATGCACAATGCATCCCTTTTTTTATGCGTATTACTTGGATTTGCATGTTGCTCAAATTTATGTTATAATTTTTTAGTAAAACGTTTCCATTATTACAAAAGTTAAAAGGAGGATGGAGAAATGAAAAGATACTTAGGTTTAGTAACATTGTTTCTTTTTTTAGCTTCCTTTGTTTTTTCCGGGACACCTTCTCCAAATTGGGAAGATCAGATCATCTATTTTGTTATGATAGACAGGTTTGCAAATGGAGATACTTCCAACGATGTACTAACAGATTCAGGGATAGAAAGTGGAATGGTAAACTCAAAGTACAACGGAGGAGACATCCAGGGTTTGATCGACCAATTAGATTATATAAAAGAATTAGGGGCAACTGCAATCTGGGTTACACCGCCTGTAGCTAACCAATGGTGGGATGGAAGTGTGAATTATGGAGGTTACCATGGCTATTGGGCTAGACATTTTAAAAAGATAGACGAACATTTTGGTGATTTAGAACTTTACAAAAAATTTGTAGAAGAAGCGCACAAAAGAGGTATGTATGTAATCCAAGATATCGTATCGAATCATACGGGAAATTTTTTGATTTACAAAAATGGACAATATTTTTTAAACAATCAAAGTGTTCCAACAAACAAACCCGACCAGTATCCTTTCAATATGAATGATTATAACGATCCAGAACAAAGAAAATTGAATGTTTATCATTGGCCCTCTGAAATTAAAAATCCAAACCAATATAATACCGAATTTTCTCAGTTAGATGATTTGAACACTGAGAATCCTTTAGTGATAGAAGCTTTGAAAGATTCTTACACTTTTTGGATAGAAGAAGCAGATATAGATGGTTTTAGGATAGATACCGTCATATATGTTCCAAATGAATTTTGGGAGGAATTTTTAAATGGAGAAAATGGAATATATGAAATAGCACAAAAAGTTGAAAAAAATGATTTCTTAACCTATGGCGAGGCATGGATAACTCCTCAACCTTTCACAAACGTAGCGGAGAAATCTTTAAATGAATATATGGAAATTGGATTTAATTCAATGTTAGATTTTCCTCTTCAAACGGACATCAAGCGTGTGTTTAAAGAAGGAAAACCAACATCTTACTTGGAGTATAGATTAAATCAAAGAGAAACTATGTACAAAGATCCTTCAAGAATGATAACCTTTATTGATAATCACGATATGGATAGATTCCTAAAAGGTTCTGATATAAACAGTCTCAAGCAGGCCCTAACTTTTATATTCACTATTCCTGGAATACCAACATTATATTACGGAACTGAACAAAATTTTGTTGAAACAAGGGCAGCAATGTTTGAACATGGATTTGCTTCTGGAGGAGTTGACCACTTTGATACAACAACCCCTACCTTTCAGTACATTAAAGAATTAATAGAATTAAGGAAAAATATACCAACTTTCAGATATGGAAAAGTAAAAGTTCTCTTCGCGGATGAATTAGGTCCAGGACCTTTCATTTATAAAGTAAAGGATGAATCAAAATCTTATATTATTTTGATGAATACATCTTCCAATAAAAAACATGCTACAGATGTTGATTTAGGGATTGATGAAGGTACCGTTCTTAAACCCATTTTAGTAAACAATATGATTAACAAAGAAATCGTATACTCTTCGCCTTTGAATATCTTGTTAAACGCTAAGGCAATCGGTATATTCGAGGTAACGAATGAAATTAACCCTGTCAAGGAAGAAGAAGTATCTGTAGAAATTACAAATTTAGAAGAAGATCAAACCTTTTCTGACAACTTCGTATTAAAAGGAACAGCATCAAACGCAAAATCTATTCAGGTAATCGTTGATCGTGAGGAAAAGGAATATGCTAAAATCAACCTCACACAAAAACAAAGTGAACCTTGGGAAATCCCAATAAACATCTCGGATTTCACTCCTGGGCAACACAACATATTCGTTAAAGCCTACGGAAGAACTCCATTAATAGTTGATTATTCAGAAAGTTATAATATTAATTTCGAAATTCCAATGGTGACTCTTAAAATAGTTGAAGACCTTTTGGGGGACGATAAAGGACCTAATGGAACTTATTCTTACCCAAAAGACTCAACTTTCAACAAACAGATGGATATCAAAGAGGTTGAATTGATACAAATTGGAACGATGCTTAGGATGGTTGTAACTATGGAGAATGTAACCGATATTTGGAACCCTCCCAACGGATTCGATCACGTGACATTCCAAATATACTTTGACGACCCCGACAAAAAAGGAGCAGTAGAATTACCATTTCAAAATGCAACTATGCCAAATAACTTAAACTGGGATTACGAAGTCTACGCAACCGGATGGGGCATTAGTCTTTTCAGTTCAGAGAACTCATCAGCTAATAAATATGGTGATCCAATAACTCCTGCCCCTACTACGCAGGTTAATAAACAAGAAAATAAAATAACCTTCATGATTCCACTTTCAACACTTGACACAAGCGACCTTTCAGGATGGACAATTTATATCACAACATACGATTATGACGGAATCGAAGGGGTCTTGAGACCATTATCACCAAATGGAGGACCTTGGTCGTTTGGTGGAGGAAATCCAACAGATCCGAAGATAATGGATGATATTTTAATAAAAATTGATTAACAAAAAACATAGGGCCTTTAAAATCAGGCCCTATGTTTTTATTATTATTGAACTAACTGTCTTAATTAATTCCGAGCATACTGTCTATTTTGTTTTTATCAAAACCAATTATATAACGATTTCCAATTTGAATTACTGGAGTCCCCATCTGATGAGTCTTTCGAACTAATTCTTCTGCCGCTTTTGGATCTTTTGAAACATCGATTTCTTTAAATTTTATCCCTAACTCTCTAAAGTAAGATTTGGCTTTTCTGCACCAAGGGCAACTTGGAGTTGTATAAACCTTTACTTTTACATGTTGCATATTTTCTTTCCACCTCCCATACCCTATATAGGTATTTATTTTATAATAACAGAATTTCATAATATTTCTTTTAAGAAAAGGTAAATATAATTTTGTAAAATAAAAGTGTTTAAATGTCAATTAAACATTTTAAATACGAGGTGATAAACGACGGACTACATATTTAATTATCCCAAACTTCCCATAAATTATAAAGTAAGAGAAGAAAATGATTATTTTGTTTATACGTTCGATACTGTGTATACCGACCCTATCCACCAAGAGAACGAAACTCAAGTAATTCATATGTTTAAACCAGAACAAAAAGTTAAAGGGGATATAGTTTTTCTACATGGTATTGGGCCCAACAACGTCCCATACCTTGAATGGTACGGTAGATATTTCAAAAAACTTGGTTACAGAACAAGTGTTGTGATTCTTCCTTACCATCTAAGTAGGAAGCCCAATGAAGTAGAAGATGGTGATCCCTTTTATTCACCTGAACCCCAGGAGTGTACAGTACTTTTCCATAATTCTGTAAAAGACGTTCGAAGGACGATCGATTTATTAGAAACTTTCGATGATTTTTCAGAAAATAAATTGTACTTGATGGGCGTATCTTTTGGAGGAATCATCGGTACCATGACTTTAGCCCTCGATAAAAGGGTCAAAAAAGGTATTTTGATGATCACTGGGGGAAATTGGAGATGGATAAACTTTTATTCACCATATACAGGGAAAGTTAGAGAAAGATACGCAAAAGAAAAGAATTCATTTGGTTGTGATTCAGAAGAGTATTGTAAAAAATATAGAAGTGATGCGGCTAACTTTGTAAAAAATAATATCAATTCAATAGATGATATATTCCAAAAAACACCCATCAGTTGTTATCATTACGACCCTTTGAGTTATGCCAAGTTTGTTAATCAACCCGTTCTCTATATAAAAGCTCTTTTTGATAAGATTATGCCACATAAAGCAACAAATGACCTTCAAAAGTTATTGCCAAATAAAAAGGTCAAAAGATTATTGTCTGGTCATAAATCAAGTTATTTATTCAAAAGAACCGTTGGACGTTGGGTGACTAATTTTATAGAGGAAGGTCTAACCCAAGAGAGTCTGGAAAAAAGTAGAAAAAGAGAAGAAGTGTTGGAATCAAACCGTTAAATCTAAAGTTAATCCTAAAATAAACTCCAAATCTAAAGATGAGCTGTTACTTTTATAAATTTCTAAAGATTGAAGGGTGTTTAGTAATTTTCTGACTTTTTCTGGATCAGTTTCCGCTCTTAATTCATTCGTTATTTTTTGAATTTCCTTTTCGATTCGTTGCTTTATATCTTCTGTTTCGTTGTCTTTTCTCTCTGTATTTTGTGATTCATAATGGAGATCTTGAGGTGAATTTTTGTCTATTTCTTTTTTATACAAAATAACGGCTTTAGATTTACCTCCAACGGCAGCTAGAAATCCTCCCCTCTTTTTAAGATTAAGGTCTATGTCAGTATAAATAACTATTCCACCTTTTTTCAACGCCTGAGATTTAAATTGATTTATGTTCCCTACCTCATGGGCTGCCACCCTAAGTATACTCAAAGACGCAGGAGAACTATTAGCCAATCCAGGTTCCCCCGGATCCAACTTGTAGCCCAAGTAGGGATTAAAGTGCTCTGGTCTGATGGAATCAATCATAAAATCACCTTTCTTTTGGAGGGATAGAGCCGAATAAAGAATCTTACATTTTATTGATTGAGATAAAAATAGATAATATCGACTATTTTTTGAGATTATTAAAAATTTTATTCTTTGAGTACTGTTTTAATCGTCATTCTTATTTTTACTTCATCTATTATAACAAAGTTAATATCAATTTTGCCTTTTTCAGAGTTATTTTTTAAGTTTTGATAATTCCCTTCTATCTGCATTTTGTCTATTTCGATATTGGGTGAAGACATACTTAAGTTAACAATTTGTCTGTCCTTACTGTAATTTTGCACTGTAATCAAAAAGTCTACTATTCGGGAATTTTGGGATTTGACTTCGACATCAGACATTTTTTCTATTTTATATTGTACATCCCAACTCTCACCAAGATTTATCTTGAGCATGTCCCCAACAGGAGTGTCACTAATGTAAGCTAATTTTATTGGAAAACTTTCCTTATCGAACTCCTCATGAATCCAAATTTGTCCCGAGGGTAACTCTATTCCTAAACCATTGTATTTTGCGTTTTCTATGTGTCTGATTATTCGAGTTTTTGTATAGTTTGGTATATTGGAGTACAAAGAAAAATTAATTACATTTCTGTCTTCATATGACAATATGTCGTTTTGAGATATTCTATAGTTAATTAAACTATTTTGAAAATTGATTTTTCCTAAATTCATTGTATAAGTTTGACTTAGAATCGCTTCTTTGGCAACCATCTCAAAATCACCTTCACTTGCCATCCGTGTACCGCTCAATAACTTTGTACTCTCTACGTAATCAATAGGAGACAAGTTAAGATATTCGTTCACTAAATATAGATTCGTTGGACCAACAGGAATACCCTTGATTTGGACGTTTTTGTTGAACGTCCCGTCACTTTTCATCTCATAGATAACTTCCCATGAACCTCTTGCCCTTAAAGCAATTACAGAATTTTTAGGATTCCTCAATAATATTTGAGTACTCGGTTGAATCTTATCTTTATTCTTTTCATCAGTAACACACCATTGACTTAATTGAGGATTGTAAAATAGAATTTCATTTGTTCCAACAATCTTATAAACATCTTCATCTATAGCTTCGATAAATTTTTGAGTGTAATCTTCCCAAGAAACAATCTTAAAAGGAAAATGTTGGTATACCTTTTGGAGTTCCCAAGAATCTACTCCACTGACCCAAAGCACATCAAAACCGTCTGGAACTAAGAATGAGGTATCGTTAGAAACGGTATAGAACAGTTGCACATCTTTAAAGACAAAGGTATAATTCTCTGATAGAACCGTTATACTTAAACAAATGATGAGCATAAAAAACACTAACATTTTCTTCATTAAATTCATCTCCTTTTTATTGAATGCTATATTTTTCAACCAGATCATCAAGTATCTTTCTAGCAATGGGTGCAGCCGCAGTAGACCCCATCCCTCCATTTTCAATAATGACAACAATCGAATACTGAGGATCTTTTGCTGGTAAAAAACCAGCAAACCATGAGTGAGCAGGCTTTCCACCCCCTACTTCTGCTGTACCTGTCTTTCCAGCAACCGTTATTGGAAAATCCATAAAAGACTGAAAAGCTGTTCCTTCTTCGCCAGCTGGTCCACCGAATGAGGTCACTTCTATCATACCTTGGTAAATATATTTTAGATATTCTTCGTTCATTTCGTATGAATCTCTAAGTACAGGTACATTTTTATTTATAATATTTCCAAAAATATCTTCTTCTCTTTTAAATATATTAAATTGATAATATTTTCCTTTTGTTGCAAAAATATTATATATTCTTAGAATTTGAAGTGGAGTCATTGTGATGTAACCTTGACCTATATACGTTAATAATGTTTCTCCTGGGTACCAAATGGTATCGAATTTCTCATATTTCCATCCGGGGTCTGGAAAAACTCCAACTTTTTCATTTGGCAGTTCTATTCCCGTTTTAGAAGTAATATCAAATTCATCAGACATACTCTTTAAGTAGTCTATTCCCAGTTTTTCTCCAAGCCAATAATAATATGAGTTAACAGACGCTCTCAAAGATTTAACCAAATCAGTTTCACCATGCCCTAATGTATACCAATCGTAATAAGATGCGATAACGTTGCCTTGAGAGTTTTTTAAATCGTATCTTCCAGTCGAATTTATGGTGGCTTCAGGAGATATACCTCCTTCAAGGGCAGCATATGCAACAAAAGGTTTTATGATAGATCCTGGTGGGTACAAGGCAGATGTAGCTCTATTTAAAAGAGGCATATTATTGTCATTCAAAATTCTTTGAAACTCTAAATTACTCATTCCTTGGGCAAACAAATTAGGATCTACTGATGGATAACTAACAAAGACTAATATTTCACCGGTCTTTGGTTTGGAGATGATTACCGAACCATTGTAGTTACTTTCTTTTAAATAATTGTATGCATTAATCTGTAAATCTAAATCTAACGTCAAATAAATATTGTTACCATTAATCGAATGCGCATTTGCTATTAGGGGTGAAACTGATTTATTTGTTGCAATATTGATCATTTTGTACCCTGGCTCCCCCTGTAATTCTTTATCAAATACCAATTCCAATCCTGACCTAGGAGTACCTTCGTTGTCAACATAACCCAAAACATGGTATAAAGATTCGTGAGCATACCTTCTTATATATCTTTCTTCAACTTGTAGATTTTTATCAATACTTCCTATCTTTTGAGCTGTTACCGAATTTATTTCTAAATTCACTCTTTTTTGAAAATTTAATTTATCTATTACGGTATAAGGATTATCAACAACATCTTTTAAAGCTAAGTACAATTCAGCTTCTGTTTCTTCACTTAACGTTCCTCCTAAATTCGTTAAATTATATATCCTTTGGTTCCATGCCAATAAATTTCCATTTCTATCGTATATATTTCCTCTTTTAGGAGAATCTTTTACAATTCTTGTTGATAATTCTAGAACTTCCATTGTATATTTATCCCAGTTTAAAATCTGTAATTGAAACGATCTGGCAAACAGTAATACAAAACCCAAAAAGAATAAAAAAAACAATATTTTAGCTCTTTTTTCTTTCATTTAAAACCAACCTCATGTTCATAAAATATAATACGAGAATAATTAACATATCCAAGAAAAAAGGATAAAATGAAGAAGTTATGGCACTCATATATAACGACAAAACACCACCATAAAGCAGTACTTTAATTAAAGTCATTTCTAACTGATGTAAGAAAAAGTTAAGAAGAAGAAAAACAGCAAAAAATATTATGGCGAGAAAACCTAATTCAAACCTTGCATTGAAATAAAATATAGTATATATGAACACAAAAAAAAGGAGTCTATGGTCATCTTTTTCAAGATTTGACACATATAATACAATTATAGGGAAGATGAAAAAAAGTATTTCTCCAAGCCATCTATCAAATGAAGCTGCAACTAGAGCTAATAAAAAATAAATTAGATACATCATATACTCTCACTTCTTTTGTTTAATAAGGAAAAAAGTACACTAAAAAATCATTGATTTTCACAGGGTTGAAAAGATAAAGGTCACCATATTTAGAAACAATTTCCCCCGATAAAAATATACTTTCTTTTTCTCCGCCTTTTACATACGCAGGAAGATCTATCTTTAGGTGTTGTTCCATTACTACATTATAATTATCAGGTATTTCCACCAATAAATTACCTTTATCCTCTTTTATTAAAACATCTACAATCCCTATTTTCCCAAAAAATTGTTGATCTCCCCAACCTAATTTTCTTACCACTACTCTATCTGAGAACATATTTTCAACAAAACCTAATAGGATACCATCTGTGGAAACTGCTAAATATCCTTTTTCCAAGTTACTTTCATTATTCGTTAAAACATTAAAATTACGATTTGTTGCACTTAGAATTATACCCCGAGGAATAGTTAAATCTATATTTTCACTGTTTTTACTTTCAATTAAATAAAGAGGTTTTTTGTTAAGTTCATCCAAGATACTAGAAATTTTTTCGGCGCTTGAACCTCTTTCTAAAATTTTAGAATGAAACAGTGAAAAAACCATATCAACCGGGTACGTTAATGGATCTAAAATGACTCGTAAGTTTTCAAAAGTATTAAATAAAATTGAAATAAAGATCAAAATTACTAGAAATAAAATCTGAAAATATCTCATATTAAGCTTGTTGAGATATACTTTTTATAAGATTTATCTTATCAATAACCATTCCTGCCCCTCTTGCTACACAAGTTATTGGATCATCTGCTATTACGACTCTTATCAACGTTTCCTTTTCTAACAGCTCTTTTATTCCTTTAATCAATGCGCCTCCACCCGCTAAAAATATTCCTCTATTAACGATATCATACAAAAGTTCAGGTGGAGTTTCTTCAATTGCCAATTTAATATTTTCAACTATCTTGGTAACCGGCACTCTCATGGCGTTTCTTATTTCTGAGCCTGTGATTATAACACTTTTTGGGAGGCCTGATAGAACGTCCAAACCTATCACCTCCATGCTTAATTCGTTGTACTGAGGGCTATCAAAAACATTACCAATCTCTATTTTTATCCTCTCAGCGGTTTTTTCTCCTATTACCATATTGTATTTGGATTTTATGTGATTAATAATTTCCTGATCGATTAAATCTCCTGCTACTCTTATAGATTTTGATAATACTATATTTCCCAGTGAAATTACAGCTATTTCTGTGGTACCCCCACCCATGTCCACAATCATATTCCCCGATGGCTCCTCTACATCTAAACCAGCACCTATAGCTGTTGCCATAGCTTCTTCTATTAAAAACGCTTTACTAGCCCCAGCATCTAAAGCAGCTTCTCTCAGAGCATTCCTTTCTACTTGAGTTGCATCTGTAGGTATTCCTACAACGACCGTTGGTTTAAAAAAACTAAAACCATTCATTGATGTGTTTATAAAGTACTTAAGCATTGTCATTGCTACATTATAATCTGCTATTACACCCTCTTTCAGTGGTCTGATAGCGATTATATTAGCAGGAGTTTTTCCAATCATTTTTTTAGCTTCTTTTCCAACTTTAAGCAATTCTGACGTCTCTTTATTGATCGCTATAACAGAGGGTTCGTTTAAAATTATACCTTTTCCTTTCATATAAACTAGCGTGTTTGCTGTTCCTAAATCTATACCAAGATATGGTCTCAAATACGGTCGCATTACTTAAAAGCCCTCCTTAAAAGTATATTATGCTGCCCACCCCACTACTTAGTAGTATAACACAAACAACTCATTATTGATCTTGTAGAAACATAAATGTAAATTCTTGTAATTGACAAATATAAAATAAAAATTTATAATATTAACCGAGTTGTTTAATTAACTGTTCATTTTCTATAATTTATTGGAGGATCTTGGAATGCAAATAGGTGAAAAGATAAAAAGTCTTAGAATAATGAGAAATATGACACAAGAAGAACTTGCGACAAGATCTGATTTAACTAGAGGATTTATTTCCCAAGTTGAAAGGGATTTAGCTTCCCCTACTGTTGAAAATTTGGAAATGATATTAAGAGCCTTAGGAACAGACTTGAAAGATTTTTTTTCAAATCTCGAAAATAAGGAAAAGATCGTTTTCACCAAAGAAGATAGAATACCTATATACGATACACCAAAAGGAGTTAAAGAAGAACTTCTTTTAACAACGTCCGAACCCAAAAATATTGAACCTTCCTTAGTAGTTTTGCAACCAGGTTGTTCAACGGATATCGAAAAACCTCATGAAGGTGTAGAGTTAGGATACGTGATTGAAGGGGAGATAGAGTTATACCTCAATAAAGAAGTTTATCTAGTGCGTAAAGATGAGACTTTTTTTTATTTAGCTAATAAAAAACACTTCATAAAAAATAAAAGCAACACAAATAAAGCTACTCTAATTTGGATAGAAATATTTTAAAGGAGGATTGAGAGATGGCTAAATCCCTAGGAAGACATTTGATATCAGAATTATACGATTGTGATGAAGAGATACTAAACGATGTTCAACAAATAGAATACTTAATGAAAAAAGCAGCCATTGAATCGGGGGCAACAATAGTTACTTCAACATTTCACAGATTCTTACCTCATGGGGTAAGTGGAGCAATAATCGTTTCTGAATCTCATTTGGCAATTCACACTTGGCCTGAATACAATTATGCATCTTTAGATATATATACTTGTGGAGACTCTGTCGATCCATGGAAAGCTTTTTACTATTTAAAAGATGCTTTAAATTCGAAAAGACAGGAGAGTCAAGAATTCAAACGAGGACTTTTTTCTTCTATTGGAGTACCTGAAAATTCTGCTCATAAAATCGAGGTGAGTTGATGGCTGAAAATAATCATATCTTTCCACATACTATTTTTACCGAGTACGATAAAACAAATAAAGTAGGAGTATTTTCCGAAGTAACTAATCACATTTATACCGAACAAACAGAATATCAAAGAATAGATATCTATGAAACTCCCATATATGGAAAGCTATTCTCATTAGATGGGGTTGTTATGACTAGAGATTCGGATGAATTTGTTTATCATGAAATGATCTCACACGTTCCTTTGTTCATACATCCTGACCCCAAAAAGGTCTTGGTAATCGGTGGAGGGGATGGAGGAACTGTTAGAGAAGTGTTGAAACATGATTCAGTAGAGAAAGTTGTTCTTTGTGAATTGGATAAAAAAGTTGTAGAAGCCGCTTTAACGCATTTACCCAACATTTCTTATGAGTTAAAAAATCCAAAGGTGGAATTAGTTTATGAAGATGGGAGTAAATTTGTTTCTCAATTTAAAGATGAATTCGACGTTATACTGATTGATTCCACAGATCCCACCGAAGGCGAAGGTGGGCTACTTTTTACCGAAGAGTTTTATAAAAATTGTTTTGAAGCATTGAATGAAAACGGAGTTTTTTCCGCGCAAACTGAGGAACCTTTTTTGAAGAAAGAGTGGATGATACGGGCATATAGAAGAATCAGCAATACTTTTAATATAGCACGATTGTATATGGGTTATGTACCTCAATATATGCCAGGTACATGGACATGGACGTTCGCCTCAAAAAATCTGGATCCAGTAAAAGATTTTGACCCTGAAAAAGTTAACGAGTTTAACAAAGAACTCAAGTATTATAATGAGGAAGTACACGTTGCGTCCTTTTCTCTACCTGTTTTTGTAAAAAGATTAATTAGTGACTATAGTAAATAACGACGGACGATTGTCCGTCTAATTTTTTAAAATCAAAGTATATAAATATTTGTCTTATCAAATATGTTTTTTAGTTCCGAATAGACGAATTTTATCATTTCATTTTTTAATTCTTCAGGGTAGGTGGATACCCCATTTATGGTTTGATAAGGGAAAAATGAAATTGAAGATTCAAAAAACTTTTTAAACCTTTTTAAGTAGTCAGCAGGGATTCTAAAAACTCCTAACGTGATTGCATTGATCTCTTTTATATTAATATTCTCAGTTATAGAGTTAATGAACTCCTTGTATTTATCACTCCAATTTTCTCCAATATATAGTATCGGATCCAATGCTAAATTAATTTTCCACCCTTTCTTTAACAGTTGTGATATCGCAATTAATCTTCTTTCTAAAGATGGGGTGTTTTTTTCATACTTTGATATTACTTCCTGTGGGGATATACTCCAAGTGATGATCAAATTATCTATTGGTGAGTAATTCAAAAATTTTTTATAATTGCTTGTCTTAGTTCGAATTTCTATAGTTATTAAAGGATTTTCTTTAGCAAACTTTATCCATTCTTTCAAAAACGGATAAATTCCATCAAAAAGTAATATATCGGAATCATACGATATACTTAGATAAAGCTTTCCTTTTTCAACTATCAATCTTCTTAATTCATTAAAATAGTCGGAAAGATTAACAAAGAATAAGATGTGGGAAGAGAAGTTCATGCCTTTCAAATAACAGTAATCGCAATCATATAGACAATTGACTATGAAATTTGTGTAATAAAAATCTTGCTGTTCAAAATTATGGCACAAGTTTGATCCTTTATAGATAAAATCGCCTTTTTTAACTGCTAGAATCAGAGATGGTGAAAGCTTTTGTAAAAAAGGGTTTTGGTTCTTACGAGAAAATATTTCATTGTAGTTATCTATATATATTATCTTACTTTTGTTGAGTTTGCTTATAACTTCATTGGTTAAGGAGTAATTTAAAGCGTCTTTTTCGATGTAGATATGAGAGAAAGTTTCATTTGTATAATTCTGCTTTGAGTTTTTCAAAAATCGCATCCCTTTCTTTTTTACTTTTTGGAATGTAATTAAAGTATTCTTTTAAGAACAAAGGGCTTACTTTTTTATTCGACTTGAAATAGGCATATGCATTTTCTAGCTGGTTGATCTGGGAGAATGTAAGTTTCAAACTTTTAGATACTTTTTGTATAATTTCTTCGTCTTGTTGTTGGACCAGGGGTTGAAATTTCTTTAATAGAGAGCCTACAGATTTTGTGAAAGTGAAAATTTCTTCTAATTTTCCTTGAATTAATTCATCTATATAATTTTTAGTTAGTCTTTCTACTGGTTTATTTTTACTTACTTTATCGGAAACTATTTTAAGTACATATATCTGATGTACGTTCAAAAATTTTGAAGCAATCTGAAAAAAAGCCGAAGCTTCCATGTCTACGAGATCTTCTTCAAATTCATAATCAACGTTGAGAGAATTTATACTTTGTATGGAACCTTCTTTTAAGTTGTGCTTAACTAATATATCGCTATAGTACTTTCTTTTTCTTTCATAATCTACTACTTTATTGGCTAAAACTAGATCGCCAACATTAAATTTGTTATTTAAACTACCGCATATTCCTAAATTTATTGCATAATCACAATGATTCAAGCCTTTTAAGGTATCTTTCAATAGGTAGGATGTAGCTCCTGCAGCATTGATTATTCCAACACCTGATATTACAAGAGTGGCTTCTTTGTTTTGATAAGTCTCAAAGGGCCTATCCTTAGTTTTTTTTAAATCAAGATATTTTATAATCGATTGCGTTTCAATACCCATGGCAGAGATTATATAAAGCATGCAATCCCCTCAGAATAGTTTCTTTTCTCTCAAGTCTGTCTTTTCTTTTTGTTGGGTTAAACTTTCTACCTCACCACCTGCAAGTGAAAAGGTGATATCGTATGATCCGTCGATCAGTAAAAATATATTCACTTTTAACTCATCTACGTACTTTTTAAGAATCTCATATTCTAGCTTTTGGTCTGAAGAGAATTTGAAGTGTATTTTATCGTTTTCAATTTCTGGGTTTGAAAATAGCAAAGCAAAATATATTGCCATGTTGGACTTCTTCTCGTGTGGATCACTGAAATAATCAAGAATTTTCTTCATAATGGGGTGTTGAGTTTCGTTGGAAACGGATTCTGTGGTAACTTGTTTTCTATACGGAGTTGTTTCTTTAGCATAAGACAAAGTTGAAGACGTAGCTGAATTTTTATGCATGAAATCTAACATCTCCACGTCGAAGATCAGCCTTTTGTTTTCACTGTATTTTAAATCTTTAAGTATATCGTTGAAGGTGCCCATCAGTGGAATTAAGTTATCTTTTCTTTCTTGAATTAGAGAATCAAAGATATATTCTATGGATTGCTCAAGAAGAATTTCTGGATCCTTTCCCAAATTGAATAGCTCTTCAGATTGTGCTAAAAATTCATCAATTTTTGAATCGGAAACATTTTCTATGAATTGTGCTATAAAATTTTCATCGAACAAACCTAGTATGTCAAGGGTGTCTTGTTGGGTGATCTTCATTTCTCCGAATTTTTCCACTTGTTCCAACATCGAGATAGCATCTCTCATACCGCCTTTTGCCCTTTTAGCTATCGTTTCCAAGGCATCTAACTCATATTCTATACCTTCAGAGCTAGCTATATTTTTCAACCCTTCCATTATATCCTTCTCACCTAAATTTTTGAAGTTTATAATTTGAGCCCTGGAAATGATGGTATCAGGAACTTTTTCCAAATTTGTGGTTGCTAAAATAAAAATGACATGTGATGGTGGTTCTTCTAACGTCTTTAATAGGGCATTGAAGGCTTCCCTTGTTAACATATGAAATTCATCGATTATGTATACTTTGTATTTTCCATAAACAGGTCTGTAATTGGAGGAATCCCTGATGTTTCTAATTTCGTCTATTCCTCTGTTTGAAGCTGCATCCATTTCTATTACATCCAAAAAACTGTTATTGTTTATAGAAACACAGTTCTCGCATTTATTGCAAGGATTGTATCCTTGGGGATCCTTGCAATTTAATACCTTGGCAAGTATCCTAGCGGTTGTAGTTTTTCCGGTACCCCGTGGGCCCGAAAAAATATATGCATGAGAAACCTCTTGCTTGTTTAATGCATTTTTGAAGTATTTTACAACATGAGGTTGTCCTAAAATTTCATCAAAATCTAAAGGCCTGTATTTTCTGTATAAATTGTTGTTCATAAAATTCCCTCCGAATTGCCAACAAAATTTAAACTGTACACCTTGTTTTTCAATAATGATAAAACGACATCTTTGTTATGTTCTAATATTTCAAATATAAAATAAACTTCGTCTGAAAACTGTTGTTTCGTTATTTTGAAGTTATTTTGTTTTTGCATGAGGTTTTGTATGAAGGAAAAATTACTGTAGTCACATTTTGCTTCGTAAATAAATGTCTTCTCGTAGGTAACTACTTTAGTATTTTTAACAACTTCTTCGGCTGTTTTAGAATACGCATCTATTAAACCGCGAATACCTAATTTCACTCCTCCAAAATACCTCGTAACTACTATCGCAACGTTTGATAGACCAAATTTTTCAATTACCCCGTAAATAGGTTTACCCGCTGTGCCTGACGGTTCGTTGTTATCCGAATAATTACCGATTTCTCTTCCTTCTTCACGAACCTTATAAGCCCAACAGTTGTGTGTGGCGTTATCATACTTTTGAGAAACTTCTTTTATAAATTTTTGTGCTTCATCGATCGAATTGACCTTTGCTATATTTCCAATAAATTTAGACCTTTCTACCGTGTATGTAACTTCGATCGGATCTTTTATTGATTTATAACTCAAGATATATCTTTATCTTCCCTTCAAAATCATCGGTAATGTTAAATTGATGAGCCGCATTGGATTGATTGGCAGAAATTTCATAGAATCCTGAACTATCAACATGCAACAATAATTCACCTTTCTTTACTTCAGCGTAGTTTTTGACGATTCTAGCTACTTTTTTTGTCCCGTTTATTTCTACTGTTACTTTTTTGCTTAAATCTAAATTCTCAAGATAGTTGGAAGATAAGTTAGTTTCAATGTTCCCAAAATCATCTGAATATAAATAATCACATATTACTTTGTTATCTTCAATGACAGGTTTTTGCATATCGAAAGTTGTTAATTTTTCTGTTTTTGGTCCAAAATGATCGATAGTAATACCTTTTGAAATATAGGCAGCAACAGGTGCAAAGATATCACGCCCATGAAATGTTGATGAATAATCGGTTTTATAGAAAAATCTTTTGTCGGCTAACTCAACAGATTCTTCAACTCCATATTCTTCGATCACAAAAGTAAATAGACCGTTATCTGGGCCAACAAAATAAAAGTTGTTTTTTGACGTTTTCAAAGCGATCGGTTTCCTGGGGCTACCTACGGTTGGATCAACAACACACAAAAAGACGGTTCCTTCTTCGAAATCCCGAGAGGCTCTGAAAATTAGAGATGCATATTTCTTTATATTAAAATGTCCGGCACTATGTGTAATATCAATTATATCCGCATTTTTATTTATTTTTTTTATGACGGACTTACACACTGAGACATAATACGAAGAGTGCCCCCAATCCGTTACAAAAGCTATAAGATCCATTAGAATAACCCCCTTATGTTTCTTGCGTAGCTTGAATTAGCATCAATGATGCCAGAAAGAAAATTACCCCAAAACCTAATAGTATTAGAATTTCAAAACTTACATCACTTAGTCCATACCCTAATACCGTTATTTTTCTCCAGCCATCTAAAGAGTATTTAACAGGAAATAGGTTCGCTATCTTTTCAAGAATACTTCCTGTAGGTATCGGGATCAAAACCCCGCCAAATACCAACATTCCTCCTATCATTGCCGTCACAAGGAAAGAAGCAGCTCGAGCCGTTTTTAAAAAAGAAGATAAAAACAAGCCAAAAGAGGTGAAAGAAAATACAGATATTAAAACGAGTAAGATCAAATTCCAGGGATTAGCTTGGGATTGAACACCAAACATTCTGAACATAGACCACGAGAACATCCCAGCAACGAAACCTATTACTATATACGATATAATTTTTGATAAAATGAATTCCCAGGTTTTTAATCCGTTTGATATATATAGATCCAGTAATCCAACCTCTCTAGCTTGACCGATAGAAGACGCTATTCCTATCATTGATAATAAGAGAATCACAACTACCGCTACGATAGGAGCAAACATATCATTAATCCCTAAATTTGTGGTTGGAGAAACAACCAAAGATCCGTCCGAGGCGCTTGGTATAAGCATTTTTATCTCTGGCTTGGGCCTCGTTTCATCGATTCCAATGCCCCCTTGAAGTAAGAACTCAGTAGTGGAGCCAACTTTTATCTCCGGTATCCCCGCAAGCTCATCAAAAACAGCTTTAAAACCGGTATATATCATCATACTGTTCTGAATTTTGTGAGGATTTGGTATTATATACAAAACCGTTTGACTACGATTGATCAGATCTTGTGTAAAACCCTTTGGAATAATCAGTATTGAATCATAACTTGCTTCTTTAATTAGTTGATTTAATTGTTCATCATTTTTAATTTCGATGGTGCTCTCAAAATTCAAAAATTGTTTTATCAAAATGAAACTGATATTCCCTAAAAGGCTTCTATCTTCGTTGTATAAAGCTAATTGAAAATCTTGGGTTATATTCGCAGGATAGAATGAAGAACCAAAATAAGCTAAAATAACAGGTATTATAACACTTAAGATTAATACTCCCCGATTTCTTAACACTTTCTTTATCTCATACCATGACATCTTTAAAATTTTCATCTGTTATCTCCTCACTTCTTCCAAGTGCTCAGATATTTTAAGTATGATGCTCGGTGATTCGTAAAAAGTCAAGGATTCATCCCCCACTAAAATGTATAATCCATAGGTATTTATATATGGTTTATGCATTGTGCTCATATTACTTGGCCAGATGAACATATCTCTGATTTTAGGGTAGTACAACGCTTGTTTCTTTTGCAATTTGAACATTCCAAAGTCATCTATTTCGTTATAATCAATGAATCTCGTGTAATATTCCCTTCCTAACTTAGTGTTGAAAGCTATACCTTTGTCTGAAAATCCAAATGCAGCAGTGGATAAATTAGTTAATTGGTCAATATTTCTAATCTCTCCCATTCCAAAATAACATATTTCAAAATCCCAATTTTCTTTAGAATGGCCGGTTACTTTTATATAATCTTTCAAATCGTCAACTATCTTTTCATCTCTCGAGGCAACGAAAATCAAAATTGTTGCCAAAGAGATATATAAGAATATCGGTATATTAGATAGTCCGATTATATTCATAAAAAGTTGTGATGCTATTAAGAGCGCCCCTTCTATGACAAATGGATTTGATCCCCTCTTTTTAAGTATAAAATATGAAATAATTAAAACTATAGAAGATATCCCAAAAAAGTACCATCCTTTTATGAAAAATTGTATTAAGGGGATTAGGCCAAAAAAAATTGAAACTAACCGATACATATATTTTACCTCCTACTTTCCAACGCAGAATGTGGAAAAGATTTTATCGAGTAATTCTTCGGTATAGCTTTCACCAGATAGTTCGTAGATCTTTTCAAGTCCTTTTCTTATGTCGTACATAATTACATCGTTAGAAAAGCCTTTCTCGAGTGAATTTATGGCGTTTAAAACGTACTCTTTAGATGATTCTAAGGTCATCTTTTGCCTCTGATTAGTTAGAGTTGGTTCTTCTATATTGACCTTCTCAAAAAACTTTTCATATATCTTATCTTCCAAAGTTTTAATCTCTCCGTTCTTTGCAGAAACTATAACAAAATCTTTGGGATTTTTTTGTTTCAAAGGATGATAATTACTCTCTTTAAAATTAGGAGAATCCGATTTATTCAATACAATTATAACAGTTTTATTTTCCAATTCATTTAATTTAGTATAAATTAGTTGGTCTTCCTGTGTAAAAGGCGTTGTGCCATCCAAGACGAACAAGATTAGATGAGAATTCTTTATGGAATTTATGGTCCTTTCTATTCCAACCCTTTCCAACGTGTCTTCTGTGTTTCGTATTCCTGCTGTGTCTATGAGTTTTAAGTATATACCGTTTATGTTCAGATTTTCTTCAATGGTGTCCCTTGTTGTTCCTGGAATATCAGTTACAATCGCTCTATCTTTTCTCAGAAGAGCGTTCAACAGGGTACTTTTACCAGAGTTTGGTTTTCCTACTATAACCGTTCTGACACCCTCAACAGCTATAATACCATTGTCAACACCTTTTAGTATTTGATCCATACGATTCACAATATCATCTAATTTGTTCTTCAAATTGTGATCTTTAAATTCTATATCATCAGGATAATCCATTTCTACCTCGATCTGGGCAGAAATATTTAGCAAACAGTTTTTTATGTCATTGATTTTTTGGGAAAGGGTATTTTTAAGTTGATTGAAAGACGCTTTTAAAGATATTTCAGTCTCCGCAGTAATTACATTGTTTACAGCTTCTGCTTTTATGAGATCCATCTTACCGTTTAAAACAGCACGTTTTGTAAATTCCCCAGGTAAAGCTTGCCTTACACCATATTTTATAATTGTATTCAGTACAGTATAAGTTATAAGTTTACCGCCATGACAAAATATTTCAAGCATATCCTCTCCTGTGTAAGAGTGAGGTTGTGAATGGTAAACCCAGGTAATTTCGTCGACTTTTTCTCCTTCTTTATTATAAAGCCAACCATAGTACATCTTCTTAGGGGTATATTTTTTTCTTTTTAATGCTTGATCTATTATGTTTTTAACGTGATTGCCTGAAATTCTTACCACCCCTATTGCTCCTGTACCAATCGGGGATGAAATGGCAACTATTGTATCATTCAACACCTTCTTCACCTCTTAGGAAAAAACCTTTTCCATATATTTCATATGGTCTTTGGGTCCATAACTTATGAGTTCTTTCGTTTCTGGATAAAAGGTAATCTTTCTTGAGTATTTGTCGTATTTTTCAATGACGGGATTTACATTTTTTTCGAATTTAAAAGATATGTAT
The DNA here is from genome assembly GCF_002895525.1 of Petrotoga olearia DSM 13574. GTDB lineage: Bacteria > Thermotogota > Thermotogae > Petrotogales > Petrotogaceae > Petrotoga > Petrotoga olearia. The sequence goes on along the minus strand of NZ_AZRL01000005.1, from coordinate 19,119 downwards.
GTATCTCCTATTTCTATCTCTTTAATACCTTCCATATTGGCTTTAACTTTAATCAGTGCGTACTGAAATAATCTTTCTACCTCTTGTGGAAGTTTACCGTATTTGTCGCTTATTTCGGATCTTATATCCTCAACATCATCAACTGTTTTAGCTACAGATATCCTTCTATATATTCGCATTCTTTCAATAGAATTAGGGATATAAGACTCCGGAATAACTATGGAACCTTTTATACCTTTTATTTCTGTATAGATTTGAGGTCTTTGAATCTCTTCTTCCTTTTTAATTCCATATTCAAATAAAATTTTATTCAACATTTCATGGTAGAGATGATAACCTATGGCATTTATATGACCTTTTTGCTCTATTCCTAATATATCACCATATCCACGAATTTCTAAATCTCTCAGAGCAAGTTTTAATCCACTTCCTGGCTCGTTATATTGTTTGATCGCTTCCAGTCTTTTTTTAGTTTGAGGGGTAACTTCTTTTTTAAATAGAAAATAGACGAAAGCTCTTCTGTTAGATCTTCCGACTCTTCCCTTAATTTGATATAACTGAGAGATCCCATATCTTTCTGGATCGTCTAGGATAAGGGTATTAACATTTGGTATATCTATCCCATTTTCTATTATTGTCGTTGATAGAAGTAGATCGATATTTCCATCGTACAAATCGTTAATAGATTTTATAAACTCCTTTTTTGGTGTCCCACCATGTACCATTGTTATCTTAACTTCAGGAACGAGGCTTTGCAATTTTTTGTATAGTTCATCCAGTTCTTGCACTCTGTTGTGGATATAGATCGTTTGCCCGCCTCTAGATTTTTCTCTCAAAACAGCCGTACGTATTAGTTTATCTGAATATTTCCCTATAAATGTTTGAATGGGTAATCTACCTACTGGAGGGGTCGATATCGAAGATATGTCTCTTAATCCACTGATAGACATGTATAAGGTTCTAGGTATGGGAGTGGCACTCATCATAAGGAAGTTTACACCTTCACTTAATTTTTTGAATTTCTCTTTTTGAAGTACCCCAAATCTTTGTTCTTCGTCGACTATAACCAACCCAAGGTTTTTTACTTGTAGTAAATCTGATAATAAGGCATGCGTTCCAATTACTATGTCTATTTGGCCCTTTTTTATGCTTTCAAATAGTTCTTTCTTTTCTTTTTGAGTTTTATGACGCGTAACTAAAGCTATCTTAATTCCAAAAGGGTCCATTCTTTGTTTGAAATTTTCGTAATGTTGTTTGGCAAGTATAGTTGTTGGAGCTAATAGCAGAACTTGATAATTCGAAACAACCGTTCTGAAAGCCGCTCTCATAGCAACTTCGGTTTTACCAAATCCAGAATCACCTGACAACAATCTATCCATCGGTTTTGCACTTTCTAAATCTCTCATAACATCGTTGATGCTCTTTTCTTGATCAGGTGTCTCAACGTAAGGAAAGGTTTCCTTGAATTTTTCTTCCAATTCAGAATCCCCAAATAGTTGTATCCCCCGCTGATTTTCTCTTAAAGCATAGATTTTTTGGAGCTCTTCGATTTTTTGTTTAATTTCTTCTTTTACCTTTTGCTTCGTATTTTTCCAGCTTTTGCTGTTCAAAGAAGATATTTTAACAGATTCAGGGTCTCCGATGTATTTAGATAGTTTGTCCAATCTACCTACGGGGACATAGACCCTTGAATTATCAGAATATTCTAATGTAACAAACTCTCTCAAACCTAAAGTGGTCTCAACTTTGTTAACGCCATGATATATTCCTATTCCATAATCTTCGTGTACAACCAAGTCCCCTTCATTTAGATCTTCCCAATCAAGAAGGGGTATATATTCCAACCTTTTGTCTTCCTTTTTAGGTTTGATAAAATAAATCTTTTCTAGGGTAAGTTTTACTTCGTCGTATTTTATCTTATTCAAAATTTCAAGGTTATGTCCCGAAAACATTTTATATATTTTTCGCTTTTGTTCATTGTCACACATTTCATAGTTTTCTTTTTCTTTTTCTCTGTAAGAGTTTATGATTTCTTCTTTGTTTATTAAATAAATATCTCTCTCTTCATTTAGATAACTTAATATTGTATTTTTATCTTTGTAAAAGATTCCTGGGAGAGTGTTAAATTGATCAAGAGTTAGAACCTCTTCTTCACTTGTTTCATTGGTATATTTTTTTAACCTCTCCTCATAAATTTCTAAGTTATGGTCAAATTTCATAATTTCAGAACCAGGAATTATCTCTATTTCTTTTAAATTTTCAATCGATCTTTGAGAGTATGTATCGAAAAAAGATATTCTTTCTATTACATCATCCCATAATTCAACTCTTACGGGTTGTTCGTAAATTGGAATGAAAAAATCTCTTACAAAACCTCTTTTAGAATATTCTCCAGGACTAGTTACTTCTTCAGTAAGGTTGTATCCTAAATGATAAGGAACATTATATTCAAGATCGAATGTGTCTCCAACTTTGATCTTTTTGATTACGAATTCTTTTTTGGGTAAGGTATACTTTATTAAAGATGAGAAGGTAGTTAAAACGGTCGCGTCCATTTTCATTAATAAGGCATATAAGGTTTTCATCCTATTTGTCTTTATGTTTGGAGAGATATCCAAATTTTCAAATGGAAATATGTCAAAATCCGGATAAATGAAAAACTCTCCACCCTCATCGATATCAGGAAGATATCCATCCGGTAATACTAAAATTTTTTGTTTTTTGACTTTTTTTAGCGAGTTCAGAAAATTCACAAGTTCTTTTCTAATCAATTCAACGTTACCTCCTGATAAACTTCAAATACTTCTTATTGTTTTCTGAATCAAAGAAAACTGCACAATCAAGATAGTCAGTAATATCTGTTTCATTATTTTTGAGAAAACATATCAATTTCTCGCCTTTCCAATAGTAATTCATCCCTTCTGCTATAGGAACTTTAACATAAAAACCTAAGAAAGATAGCTTTATCTTTTGCAATTTTTTTGATGATACAATCTCCTGTGCCAACTGTAGGATGTATTCCTTCGAAACAGGCCTTTTTAAAACTTTTCTAATTGGTTTAATTACTATTTTTTGTGGTGTGCTTTCTTTAATTTTAAATTCTATCATTTTTGTCGTATTTAAGGTTGTATCTATTGGCATTGGCACATTTATTAAACTAACTCCTATCTTCATTTCACTATCCTTTATATTTATACCAAATAAAGAAGAATTTTTAATTATGCTTATCTTACTAAAATCAAAATTTATTATTTTTTTTGGCAAAAGATGATCAATTTCTTCAACAAAGGTAATTTCCTCCCCTGCCCAAGGGAGTTCTTTTATCTTTACCAAATTGTTGATATCAACGGTCTTTATTTTTGAGTTTTGAGTTTTTGAGGGTAGAAGATGGTACTTTATACTCTGGAAAGGTACTGAATTTATACGGGTATCCAAAGAAAGGTTAGCTTGATTGATAGTTATTTTTCTTTTGAAGTACATATATACACCAAAGCCTCTTTTAATCGAGTAAATGGTTCAAAGATATCAAAAATTTCTATATAAGATTTTAGTTTCTTCAATGTATTGGAATCCAACAGTTTCGAAGAATAAAATCTTAAACTCGTATTTTGATTTATAGGAATTATACCTTCTTTTTCTTTAACCTCAAAGCCTTTATCACTGCTTACTTCCATTATGTACATTATTATCTTGTCAATATCGATATAATTTATCAGATCACTGTCGTCAGTTAGTATTAAGTCCACATCGTGAGGGGAGTATAATTCATCATTACTTAGTATTTGAAAGGCTAAATAATTTTTTAGGTTTGATCCATAAATTATTTTTTGGATTTTGGTAGGTTTTATTGGTTCAGTATATTTAAACGAAAGAGGTATTCCGTTTTCATTGAGAATCAATAATCCACCTGAATAAAGCTCATCTTCTGATTTATATATTGAAAAATAACCTAACATATATTTCTCCTTCCATAATTAACATTTAAAATGGTTACTACCTTTTACCTTTAGAATTTTTCATTTAAACTGCTTTTAATCTTCTTTAGGGCACCATCGCCTCGCTCACCGCAGAAATTATAGATACTTATAACCTCAAATCTAAAAGTTTACCTCTGTATTCATCCACCACATGCCTCTTTACAATCCCTTTGCTTTCATCACTTATAGACCCCTGTGGGGAAACCCCAGTGGATGACTTATTATCAACATTTTTCTTTTCAACTTGGTCTTTACTTTTTATCCTTTTTTGTAGGTTTTGAGAATATTCACTTGCTTGTTTAACTAACAACATATTTTTGGCTGCATCGTAAGAATGAGATATTGCCTGAACATTGTTGGCTACATCTATAGATTTGGTTACCAATATTTGTAATTCATGAAGTGAAGCCATATTTATTCACTTCCTTGAATCATTTTTTTTAATTTTACCAATATCACTGAATGCAACTGGGAAACCCGTGATTCGCTTATTTCTAAAACACTTCCTATTTCTTTAAAGGTCAACCCATCGTTGTAATAAAGGGAGAGTATCAGCTTTTCTCTTTCTTCCAATTTCTCGATACTTTCTTTTAATTTATCTTGGAAGATATCTTTATAAGCCAGTATTTCAGGGTCGTTTTCTTCTTGTGTAGCTTCAAACCAGTTCTCTTCTTCGTTGTTTAAAAAATATTCATCCAACTGAAGAATCTGCCTTTTACTCACAGAGAATTTTATTTTGTCAACATCATGCTTATCAATATGAAGTTTCTCTGCTACTGAATTATCGTCTAGGCATTCATTATCTTTACATTCATAAATTAAATCTTCGTACTTTTTTACTAAACTTCTTATCTCTTTTGGAAGCCAATCTATTCTGCGCAGATAATCATACATCGAACCTTTGATTCTTTTTAGAGCGTAGGTGTAAAAAGTAGTACCTTTATCTGGGTTGTATCTTTTGTATGATTGAAGTAATCCTATGATCCCCTCTTGAATCAAATCCTCTACCTCTATATTTTTAGGTAAAGTGGTTTTTAAATTCAAAGCTATGATCTTTATTTTAGGTAAAAATTCCATTACCAATTGTTCTTCATTAATTTTGTACTTCATTTATTTGCCACCTTAAATTACTGTGATTTCTACCTTTTCTCCTCCGCCAACCTTTTTAACCTTTAGTTCCCCATTTGCAATGTTAAATTCCACACTTCTGGCTCTGTTACCTCCAGTATCTTCAGCGATTATTTTTATGTTGTTTTCTTTTAAAATTTTTTTAACCGCCTCAACATTCTTACTTCCTACATTCAAAGAATTATTAGAATTTTTGAACATAGCTGCTCCTCCTGCTATCTTAGCTTCAAGGTATTTAACGTTTCCACCTAAATCTACAATTCCATCTATTATCGCTTTTATACCTGTGTCTGCATATTTACCGATCTTCTGATCATTTTTGTTGCTTCTGCTTTCAGGAAGCATTATGTGGACCAAACCTCCAATGAGGTTGTTCTTATCTCGTAGGCAAACCGCCACGCAGGAGCCTAATCCTAATGTGACTAAAATAGCAGGATTTTTATCTACAATGTATTCACCAATTCCTATTATTCTTTTCTTACTCTCACTCATTATTCGTCCCCATTCCTATGGCTTTTAATAATTTTATAATATTATTTTCGTCTGATAAATATATTAAGAAGCCTTTTACGTTTCTTTCATACTCTTCGATGTTTATATCTGTTCTAATTAGGATTACAAAATCGCTACCTTCAGTAACCATAAGAGAAGATTCGGAAACTATGGCTGTCAACATATCCACGGTAATTTTTGGTGGCAAGGAATGTATGTTCAAACCAGTGAAATTGGAAATGGCAGATATATAAGAACTACACATAATATTGCCAACTTCCCCAATGGCTGAAGAGGTCATTTCATCAATTTCCGTTAAATCTTCTGGCCTGGGGAGCTTTAGCAGTTCCAAGATTTGTTTTGTTTCTTGGGTTCCTAGCAGAAACAAAATAGCCCCATGGAGTTCTCCACCAATTTCTATCATAGCCCCGGCTGTTATTTCTTCAGGATCACTAAACTCCTCCCATAATTCTGAAATCGGTATAATTTCAGCGGAAGGAACGGTGATGTCAATTTTTTTGTTCAACATTGTTGAAATAGCTGTCGCTGCATTCCCTGCACCTATGTTTCCTAATTCTTTTAATGCGTCCAATTTTTGTTCGTTGATTTCATCATAGATCGACATTAAACTTCCCCCTTTTTAATCGAAAACCAACACAGATTGTATCAAACCTTTTTATATGACTCTCGCTCTAATTTGAAAACGAACCTTACCAGCTCTTCTTCTTTATCTCTCGTTAAGTTTAAAAACTTAATTCCATAAATGTATTCTCCACCTGTAGTTTTATCAATTAACCTAACAACCTGTGATTCCATGTCTTCGAGTCTGATCTCATTTTTTAAAGATAGCTTTAATATTATTCTTTGACCGACTTTCAACTCTTTAGAGGTAACAATAGCCAATCCTCCAGCACTGAAATCTTTAGTTATAAACCTGTATTGGGTGGGTTGAACGTTCTCTTGGTTTTTACTATTTTCTTGTTCCTCTTTGAGATAAAAGGTGCCCTCTTCAGAAACAGGAATTCTGGCGTGTTGCCTTCTTTGTACCCTAACGATTGTTTCAGGAATGTTTATCATAAGGTATCTTATATTCCCTTCTTTTCCACTACCGTAAACTTTGCTTTTGAATAAATAAACGGCCCTAGAAGAGTATGCTCGCATTTTTAGATTTGTACCTTGAAAAATTTTCAGATACGCCCCTTTAAAAATCGGCATTCCAATTTTAGCTAGATTAGTGTTGAGGTCATATTCGTATAAGATACTTTTATAAATCCCTTGAATTCCTTTTTCTTGAATTTCTAAATCCAAAGGCATATTAGTGTATAAAACATTCTTTGAACTAACTTTTTCTACAAAATCAGACATCTTAAACTCCTTTTCCATCCATTCTTTAGCGCCCCTTTGCCCCGGGCGTTAAGGTGTTCCCCCTTAAAAACCCCAAATTCAAGGCCTGACCCATTTAAAAACATGGTTTACACAGTGGCGCAAACAAGGGTAAACCCCTTAAGATCCCCAAGTTCAAGATCAAAATCCTTTAAAAACATAGTTTGCATACTGCAGCAAACAGCGCCCTCCCCCCGCTACCCGCCCATAAGCATAAAGAATTTTCTGATCTTTCACCCCGAATATCAAAAGCCTTTCCCGAACATTTCTTTCAATCTCTGTGTAAAATTGGTGTGGGAAGAGGTTTTTATATTGAGTATATCGGAAGTTATCTTTTTTATATCTTTCGAAAATTTACTGTTTTCTTTCAATGAAATTAAAGGTATCTGTCTCTTCACACTTAAATGAACATTTTCATCGTAAGAAATTTCATAAAAGTTTTTTATTTCTCTGTTTAAAAACCTTTTTGTAGTTCTACTTAAGACGGATTTAACCATCTCTACTTCGTTTTTATTTTTGATCATGTTAAGAATTATCTCTATTTCTCCATTTACATTCAAAATAGATAAAGCTTTCATCAAGCTGTAGGCGTTAACTACCGCTGTTGGTTCTGGGACGGTTATTAGAAATATAGTATCGGAATTTAGATAAAAGTTATTGAGTTTTTCAGAATACCCGGCACCTACATCTATAATAAAAAAATCCACTTCTTTCAACAAATTTAAAAATTCATCCATTATCGAGTCATTAAAATTATTTTGAAAGATCTTCCAATCTGTAAAATCAAAACCGCTGCTTATTATCTTAACACCATACTCTGTATCTTGAACGCACTCATCGAAGGCGACGTTTCCTCTCATATACTCACTCAAAGTGTTTTTAACAGTATTTCCCATCAGAATAGAAGCGTTTGCAAATCCGGCATCCGAATCAAATAAAAGTATTCTTTTCCCATGTGTGGCTAAATCAGCAGCGATATTCACTGATAATACCGACTTACCGACTCCACCTTTTCCACTTACAACTGTTATAATCTTTGTCTGTGTGCTTAAATATTCTTCCCTTAAGCCAGATGCTTGATCTCGATATATACGGTTCATTTAAATACCTCCTCCACTGCTGCACGAGTCAGCCATTCTTTAGAAGGAAACTTCAAATCTTCAGGAACCCTTTGACCGTTTGTTATCCCCAACAAAGGTAATCTCGAATATTCTAGGAAAGAAAATAATTGCCCAAACGATGATGTTTCATCCATCTTTGTAAAAATTAACGTGTTGGGTTTTAGAAAAGAAAAATTATCATAAATATGCATCATATCTTCACAATTGGTGTTAGAAGATATTAACATTATATTGTAATCAGGTTCAACTACATCTTTGAACACTTTGAGTTCACCCATCTGTAAATTGTTCTTATGGCTTCTCCCTGCAGTGTCTATTAGAATTACATCAAAATTCAGAAGTGATTCCAAAGCAATTTTGAGATCAGAGGGGGTATAACAAATGTGAAGCGAAATACCTAGTATGTCTGCATAAGTTTTTAGCTGATCTGTTGCAGCTATTCTATAAGTGTCTATTGTAATTAAAGCAATTTTTTTATTCATTTTTTTTAAGCTAGCTGCAATTTTGGCCAAAGTTGTTGTTTTTCCCACACCTGTGGGACCTATAAACATAACTTTACCTTTTATATCACTAAAATTTAAAATTTCTAAGCTTTGATAAAGCTTTTTTTCAAATCTTGTCCTTATAATTTCTTGATTTTTCCAATTTTCTTCGACTTTTAAATCGCTCAATTGGTTTAAGAAGGATTCGATGAAAGCATTTGAATAAGATTTTTCGTACAACTTTTCCTTTATATCTTGAAGGTAGAAATTGTTTGCTTCAATTTTTTTATTCAACTTTTCAACCATATTCATCAACTCTTCTAATTTCAAACTATCTTTTATGTTACTTTCAGAAGGTTCCTTTTCATTGTATTGATGGTAAAATGCTTCTGCGCTTTTGTCTATCTTAGAGGAAATTTCCCTACTTGTTTTTATAAACTCTGTTAAACCATCTTTCGAATGTTTATCACTGGGTTCTTTATCAATGTTTAAATACGATGGTTTTGATATATTTTGTTCTTTTTCTTTTTTTCTATAAAATTCGGGTGTATTCCTTTTTATTAGATCGTTTAACGAATAGGTATTATCAGCTTCCTTTGGGTATTTTTTTGATTTTTGAGGATTGCGTTGAGAATTTCCATTCTCTTCACTCAAAACGGTAACTTCAAGATATCTTTCTCCACCGATTCCAAAAAAACCCCCTTTTTTAACTTTTTTTGTGTCTAAAATATAAGCGTCTTCCCCAAATTCTCTCCTTATCTTTTCCATCGCTTCAGAAATTGTTTTTACGGTAAGTTTTTTAATTTGCATTGGATCTCTCACCTTCTATTTTCACTATTTCGTTCACGTTGAGAGAAGTATCCGAAGGTATCTCTTCGTATGCAATGATACTGATGTTTTGAATAAATTTTAATATAAATCTGGCAAACGGATATCTTATGTTTTTAGAACAGATTAATATAGGATTAAACCCTTTCATCATCATATTTTCCAGAGATTTCGATATTCTTTGTACCAAAATATTTGAATATTCTGGTTCAATTATTATAACCCTTCCCGAATCAGATTCCCTTATCGATTCAGACAATTTTTTCTCTATGGACGGATCCAAGGCAGTAACGTGAAGATCTCCATCGTCAGATTTTAAATTTTCCGCTATTTGCCTCCCCATTGACCTTCTAACATACTCTACTAAGTTCTCAATATTATTTCCATATTTATCAACTGCTTCGATCAAACTCTCAAAAATAGAGGAGAGATTCCTTATTGAAATCCTTTCATACAATAGTTCACTTAAAACCTTTTTCAGTTCATGCATTTTTAGCATTGTTGGAATAAGGGTATCTACAAGGTTGGCATAATTAACTCTCAATCCATCTATTAATATTTCTATTTCCTTGGTACCGATGATTTCGTGAGCATATTTTTTAATGGTTTCAGAAAGATGGGTGGCAAAAACACTCGGTGCATCAACAGTCGTGTAGCCTTTTTCTATAGCTTCCTCTTTTAAACTCTCGTCTATCCAGAAGGCTCCCAAACCGAAGGCAGGTTCTTTTGTTTTTATACCTGGTAATTCTTCAGAAGCCATACCTGAGTTTATGGCAAGAAGTCTATCGGGGATCAATTCAAATCTACCAACTTCAACACCTCTCAATTTGATGATGTATTCGTTCGAACTCAATAGAACGCTGTCTCTTATTCTAATGGGAGAGATAACCATACCCAATTCATAGGCTAATTGTTTTCGAACAACGGTTATCCTATCTAATAGGTCTCCACCTTGATCTGGATCAGCTAAAGGTATCAATCCATAACCAATATCTACTTCAATTGTATCTCCTTGTAAGACTTCCGAGACTTCTTCTGGAGTTGTAAGGGGTGGCGCAAAACCACCAGAAACACCCCTTTTTTCACCTTTTGGCGCGGTTGTAACTCCCATTCCTACGCCACTCGACCCAGGAGTTTCGTAAGCTAATTGGCCTTCACTTGCTCTATTCACATAAGCTACGAAAAGCAAACCTCCTCCTAAAATCAACGAAGGAAAAATTGGAATTGGTGTCAACATACCTAAAATTATTATTATTCCACCAGCTATATTCAAAACCCTTGTGTCAGAAGTAAGTTGTCTTATCAAATCTACCCCAAAATTATCTTTTGAGGCCGCTCTTGATACTATCATACCTGCTGAGGTTGAAATTAACAACGCAGGAATTTGAGCAACGAGCCCGTCTCCTACGGTAAGTAAAGCAAATACTTCCGCTGCCTCTGCGATCGTCAGTCCCTGCTGAAGCATTCCGATTATTAAACCTCCAACTAAATTAATCAGAGTTATTATCAAACCGGCTATCGCATCTCCTCTCACAAACTTACTAGCTCCATCCATCGCTCCATAAAAGTCGGCTTCTCTTCGTATGTCTTCTCTTCTTTGCCTAGCTTCTTCTTCGTTAATCAATCCGGAAGACATGTCAGCATCTATACTCATTTGTTTGCCAGGCATGGCATCCAAAGTGAACCTTGCGGCTACTTCTGATATTCTTTCTGTTCCTTTAGTTATTACAAGAAATTGAATTATAACAAGGATCAAAAAGATAATGATTCCCACAACATAATTTCCACCGACAACAAAGTCCCCAAAGGCCCTAACCACTTTCCCTTCGAAATTTTTACCGTTTAAGAGTATCAAACGAGTAGACGAAACGTTCAAAGCCAACCTAAAGATGGTCATAACCAATAACAAAGAGGGAAAAATAGAGATATCCAAAGCCCTTTTCAAATATAAGGTGGCCAGTAAGATTATTATCGAAACGATTATGTTCAATAGTTGCAAAAAGTCTAGCAAAAAGGTTGGAATAGGTATAACCATCAACACAACTATCCCGACGATAAGTATCGAAATTACTATATCTAACCCTTTTATTCTATTAAAATCCATCGCTAACCCCCCAATGAATTAATAACTGAGTTTGTAGACGTAAGCTAATACCTCTGCAACTAAAGTGTATAGGTGTTCTGGTATTTCTTCGTTTATGTCAACTTTCTCATAAATTTCCCTTGCCAGAGCAGGCCTTTCTAAGATCGGTATTCCATGTTTAAAAGCAATATCTCTTATCTTGAAGGCGACTTCGTCCTTTCCTTTTGCTACAACTATCGGAGCCTGCATTTCTTCAGGTTTGTACTCTATCGCAACAGCATAATGAGTAGGATTGGTAATGACAACATCCGCCTCTGGGACTTTTTGCATCATCCTACTTCTTGCTAAATTTCTCATCAATTCTCTTTGTCTTTGTTTAATTTCAGGGTTCCCTTCAATTTCTTTTCGTTCTTGTTTGACCTCATACTTACTCATTTTTAGCTCTTTTTTATATTCATACCTCTGATACCAAAAATCAAACAAACTGAGAAGAAGTAGGGCTATCCCTAATTGAAACAGTATATTAATAACTAAATCAAAAATCATATTAAAGGAAAAAGAAGTTTCTTCCTCTGCCAACGAGAGTATCTTATACCAATTGGACTTTATTATATTAAAGGTTAGCAATCCCAATATGGCTAATTTTAATAGGGCTTTTATAAGTTCCACTACTGACCTTAAAGAAAATAACCTTTTAAATCCTTTAATAGGATTTATCTTGCTCAAATCCAATTTTAAAGATTTAAAAGTAAACAAAAATTTGGTTTGAATCATTCCCAAAAGGGTAGAAACTACAACAGCAACACCAAAAAAAAGTACCAATTTAATGTATAAGTTCATATGTGCTTTAATTTCATATCCAAGCAAATCTGTTGGTGAAAAATCTAAATCTAAAGATAAATAATCGTAAAATACCTTAAAAATATCATTAAGTAGAGGCTCAAATATTACCCACAAGAAAAGGGAAATCGATAAAAAACTAACCGCCATATTGAACTCGTTCGATTGAGGAATGTTTCCTTCTTCTCGAGCTTTTTCTAACCTTCTAGGCGTGGGATCTTCTGTTTTATCTGGATCAGCAAAAAGTTGAAGGTTTATTGAAATAGAAGAATCATCGACTTTTTTATCCATTCCATTAGTTGAAAAAATAGAGTTGTAAATTGATCTTCCCAAATCAAAATCACTCCTAAAAAAAGCAAAAAGCCTACCAGTATCTCTAGTGGAATACCAACCATAAAAACATTAACCTGAGGTATCAATCTAGAAACTATTCCCAAAGCAACCTTCAAAAGAATCATAAATGCAATAAACGGCATCGAAAGTTGAAGCCCTATAGTAAATACATCAAATAATTTTTGTGAAAAAACCATAAACCCTTCAGGTGTTAGCGTAAAAACAACTGGAATCTTGTTGAAAGAATCAATAATTATTGAGTATAAAATTAATGGCCCTTTAAAGATAAAAAAAAGAAATATACTGAACAAAAATGAAAGTTCTGAAATCAAAGATATTTCATCGCTAGTTACAGGATCGAAAACATTTGCCATTGCAAATCCCATTTGTATACCAATCGTTTCTCCTGCAAATTGAAAAGCATAAAACAAAATATTGGATATTAATCCTACACTACTTCCAAAAAGAAAGTTCATCAACAAATAGAATATTATCACAAGAGGTGGCGAATTAATGGGAAATGTGCCGTTAACCTCAAAAAGCACCAAATAAGAAATAAAGAGTGTTATAAAAACTTTTACCTGAACAGGAACGAAAGCGGTACTAAAAAAAGGGATAAAAAAAGTAATTCCAGCCAACCTAGCAAAGATGAAAAAATAAATCCATAATTGGTATGTTAAGTTTTCTAATACCACCTAAATCATTCCCAAATAATACGTGAATAACTCAAATGAAAAATCTGATAAGTTTTGCATTATCCAAGAGAACATCAAAACCAGCGCAAGAAAGGTTATTATAATTTTAGGTGCAAAAGTTAACGTCTGTTCGTGAAGCTGTGTAACTGCTTGAAATATACTTATAATTAACCCTACGGCCACACTTATTATTAGAATTGGAGAGACTACTTTCAGAAAAAGAAGTATCCCGTTTTCAAAGACCTCTATTAGTACCTCTTCACTCATGAGATCATCCTCCCACAAAACTCCTTACTAATCCACCAATTAAGAGATCCCATCCATTTACCATTACAAAAATCATTATTTTAAAAGGTAAAGAAATCAGAATTGGAGGTATCATGATCATCCCCATTGATAATAGAATACTTGCTACCACCATATCTACTATGATAAATGGCAAATAGAGTAATATACTCATTTTGAAGGCGATTTCCAACTCGCTTATTGCAAATGCTGGTACCAGAATTTGAAAAGGAGTTTCTTCGATATTATCTATCTCTATATTCATTGAAGATGAAAGCATATAGATATCGTCTTCGTTTTTATGAGCTACTATCTCTGAAATCATGAAATCTTTGAATTGTTGCCAACTAATTTGTATAGCTTCTTGATAATCAATCTCATTTTGGTTGTATGGAATAATCGCCTCTTGATACACCCCATTAAAAACAGGAAACATTATCATTATCGTTAAAAAAAGAGCTAAAGCTAGCATTACTTGATTTGGAGGGGCTTGCCTAGTGCCCATGGCTTGCCTCAAGAAGCTTAGCACAACTACTATTCTTGTAAATGAAGTAAATAACATCAAAAATCCTGGGGCTAATGATAAAACGGTTACAATTAAAAGTATTGTCAACGTCGGCGTTAAGGTATTAACTTCTTCGTCTGCGTTTATTTGTATATCTACCCCCGGAAGTTGAATGGTATTTTGAGAAAAAATTTGATTGAAAGATAGGATAAAAAGAATCAGGATTATTATTATCTTTACTTTTTTAATTTTTCCTCTTCCCTTTCCCTTGAAATTTTATCTTTTTTCAATATATTTGAAAAGGTTTCAAGAAATTTAGGATGTTCATTCATAATTTCCTGAACCTCTTCTTCTTCTAACTTTCTTATTATTTCACTGGAATTGGAAGTAGCCAAAATAATGTAATATTCTTTAAAAACTTTTAATATTCCAACATATAAATTCCTATCTAGATAATATTTTTTTACCATCTTCACTTCCCTGCTTTTAGGACCCTTTTTTAATGTTTTAGCCAGTATATAATAAAATACCACAACAAGTATGATGAGTAAAATTATGGCTAAGAACCAAAAAGACACATTAACCAAATTATTGGTTGGAGTTGCATAGTTAGTAGGCATTTAAACTACTCCAATTTTTGTAAAGCTTCAATAACCCTATTAGGTTGAAAGGGTTTCACGATAAAATCTTTAGCACCAGCCTGAATGGATTCTATAACCATAGCCTGTTGGCCCATAGCACTGCAAACTATGATCTTAGCGTTAGGGTCCATCTTTTTAATCTCTTTTATAGCTTGAATACCGTCTTTAACAGGCATAGTTATATCCATGGTGACAAAATCTGGTTTTAGTTCTTGATACTTTTCGACCGCTTCTTGACCATTGTTAGCTTCTCCGATTACTTGATAATTTGCTTTTGTTAATATGTCTTTTAACATCATTCTCATAAAAGCTGCATCATCTACTATTAAGACTGTTTTAGCCATTAAAACACCTCCGAAGACTTTAAAATTTTTACTTTTTTAATTCGGCCTCTAAGATACTTTCTAAATCGAGATATACTATCAATCTATTTTCTATCTTTATAACGCCTTTAACTTTATCTGAATAAGTAGACTCTTTTGAATGGAATTTTTCCAACTTGTCGGGATCAATGGAAAGAACGTTTTCAACTTCGTCAACATACATTCCTATCTCCTCTTCGTCTATCTTTAAAATAAGGATATTTTCATAAATATGGTCATTAGGAACTTCAATACCTAAAATTTTAGTTAATTCGATAACAGGAACTATTCTTCCCCTTAAATTTATTAAACCAACTACGAAGTATTTTGAATTCGGAACGGGTGTTACATCGGTCTTATCTACAACACTTTCTATATTCTCTATGGGCAAAGCATATTCTTGATCCACAATTTTGAAAGAAAGCACGTCTTCCATCATATATTTCCCCCTCTTTTACAACTATTTATAACACCTTTCTAACTTCTAAAATTTGTTTAAGAACTCTTTAGCCTTACTACACACCTTCATTTAATTACTTTAGCAATTAAATTATTTATTATATTAAAGAAGCTACATCTAATATAAGGGCTATCCTACCGTCTCCTAAAATTGCACCTCCACTAAATTCCTTAACATCATTCAGCAAAGATCCCAAGGATTTGATAACTATATCATCTTGACCTAATAACTTATCGACAACTACACCATATTTTTTGTTTCCCATTTTCACAATAATAATATATTCGTTTGAAGAACCTTTTTTCTTTTCATAACCAAATAGTTTCCTTAATCGTACCACAGGCATTACTTCCCCTCTCAAAAGGAAAACTTCTTGACCTTGGACAACTTTTAACTCACCGTCACTCATTCTTTGAGTTGTATCTATGTTAGCAATTGGTATAGCATAGACATGCTCATTTACAGTTATTAAAAGAGCTTCAATAATTGCCAAGGTAAGAGGTAAACTAATACTTATCTTTGTACCTTTTTCCTTTTTTGTTTCCAAAGAAATGGTACCTTTTAAACTTTCTATAGTACTTTTAACTACATCCATTCCAACCCCTCTACCTGACAATTCAGTAGCAGCGGTTTTAGTAGAAAACCCTGGTAGAAAGACGAAATTGTATATTTCTTCATCACTCAATTTCGAGGCTTCTGAAGAGCTGATCAATCCTTTATTTATAGCGGTGCGGAGTATTTCATTTTTATCGAACCCTTTTCCATCATCTTCGACTTCTATGATAACTCCATTCCCTTCATGCCTAGCTGATAACTTCAAAGTTCCTGTTTCAGGTTTACCTTTGGCCAAACGCTCATGAGGACCTTCTATACCATGATCTATGGAGTTCCTTAATAAATGAACTAACGGTTCACCTATCTCATCAACCACAGTTCTATCTAATTCCGTTTCTTCTCCTTGAATAACAAAGTTCACTTTTTTCCCTAATTCCTTTGCAAGATCTCGTACAAGCCTTGGAAATCGATTGAAAACAAACGCGACAGGAACCATTCTAATTTTCATAACAACATTTTGGAGATCTAAGGTTATCCTTGAAAGTTGGGTTAAACTTTCGTCAACATCTTTTACATCGTATTTACTTAAAGTCTCAATAATTCTACTTCGAGCTATAACGAGTTCTGCCATTAAATTCATCAACTCATCCAATTTATTTATATCTACTCTGATACTTTTTGAAAGCTTAACTTCTTTTTTGTTGTTCTCTAAACCTTCTTGTTTTAATTCTTCTTCCTCATCCTTATTCTCTTCTCTCGAAAAAAACAGGTTGTTTGTTGAAAATTCATCAACATAAACTGATTCCACTTCGGCAACTTTATTGACGAGTTCTGCTATCTCTCCAATACTTTTTGAGGTAACAACTCCAAAAATCAACTCTTTATCAAAATTTTCTTTTTCTATCTCTTCAACGCTAGGATACGTATAAACTATCTCACAACCGTTGTCTTCTAACTTGTGATGTATAGCGTAAGCTCTTGCTTGTTTTAACTGAACACCGTCCTCTAAAATAACATTTAAAATTAAAAAGTTTAGATTTCTTTCTTTTGCTTTTTTAAAAACTTTCTCCAATAGCTCCTTAGTTTCGTTGTCCATTTTAGAGTACAAGTTGTTCCTCTGTTTATCTAGATTTTCTTCTTTTTCAGTTATTTTATCTTTAGGAGGTTTAGACGAACCAGTTAATTCTCCATACGAGTCAATTTTATCTAACAGTTTTTCCAGTTTTTCTATGCCCCCCTTCCCTCCTTGGGCGATATCTGAAATACTCTCTTCCAGTGCGTCTGAGGCCTTAAACAAAAAATCCATCAGATCATCAGTTAAATCAATCTTTTTATTTCTTAATGAATCTAACACATTTTCCAATTTGTGTGAAAATTTAGCCAAAGTATCAAACTCCATTGTCCCTGCCATACCTTTTAAGGTGTGAATTACTCTAAAAATCTCGTTTATTATTTCTAGGTTACTTTTATCTTTTTCAAGTTCAAGTAGAAGGTCATTAAGCTCTTGAATATTTTCTTTAGATTCCTCTAAAAAAACATTTAAATATACATCATAATTCGCCAATTCTATCCCCTCCTATTTCAAACTATTCTATTCCCTTTTCTAGGGATTTTGATTTCGAACTAAATTTAAAATATTCCAAAAAGCAAAATAGGTTGCTCTTTTTCGAATTTCATTCCTGTCTCCTGAAAAAACTTCTTTTAGGGCAACAAAATCCTCATTAGTGAGAAAACCAAACCATACAGTCCCCACAGGTTTTTGTTCACTTCCTGAGCTCGGCCCTGCAATACCACTAACAGCTACACAGATATCACTTTGCATAATTTTCTTCAAACCATATGCCATTTCTTTGACGGTTTCTTCGCTAACAGCTCCAAATTTCTCTATCGTTTCTTTTTTAACATCCAATAATTTCACTTTTGAGTCATTAGAATACGTGACCACGGAACCTTTGAATATATTAGAAGCACCGGGAATGGATACCAATGTATCCGAAAGCATTCCTCCAGTACATGACTCAGCAAAAGAAAGTGTTTTTGAAGCTTCCATTAATGTGTTAAATAAAGTAATTTCTAAACTTTTGAAACCAATAAAATACTTACTAAATTGAGATAGTATCTTTTCCAATATAGGCTCAAAATCGTCATTTTTTTGCATTCTAACCCTTAAACTTGGACCGATATACTCTTCGATTTTAGTAGAGTAATCAGTGTTTTTTAAGATAACTGAAACTTCCTGCATTAACTCAGCTTCTGTTAAACCATAAAAGTAAAGTGAATATTCTACGTCGTCGCTTTTCACATCTCTTTTTAATTCATTATATATATATGTATCAAAGATTGATTTCATCTCATTATACGGTCCAGGCAATAAATAAATGGTTTTGTCGTTAACTTGAACTTTCTGACCGGGGGCACTTCCTATAGGATTTTGTAATATCTCGGAATTTTTTAAAACATAACTTTGTTTTTTTAATATGCTTAGGTATTTTCCACTTTTGTTATAATAATACTGTTTTATTTTCTCAAATAAATCTTCATTTAATACGATATCTATGTTGCAAATTTCAGAAACAGCTTGAACTGTTAAATCATCTTGTGTTGGTCCTAACCCACCTGTTATAAATATTGTATCACACATTTCCAATGCTTCTTGAATTGATAATTTTATCAAAGGTAAATCATCTTTTACATTCGTTATTTTTAAAGTATCGTATCCAATATATTTGAGCTTTTCAGCAAGGTATTTTGAGTTTTTGTCTAATATAATACCTTCCGTTAGTTCATTACCTGTTGCAATTATGCAAGATTTCAAAGATGTCACTCCTATAGTTTATATTATTTAAACAAATTCATTATATTTTACCACAATTTTTTTCGTATTTTCACCCTTTATTCATTTTAATATTTTGGTGCTATAATTGGACATTAAGGGGTAAACCCCTTAAG